>JAJUHR010000029.1 GCA_029267795.1 Planctomycetota bacterium | reverse complement strand
GCTGGGGACGACCGACCTGAACTACGCGGACTACGATGACCTGGCGGTGCTGGTGACGCTGTCGAAGGACGTCCTGTCCCTGCTGAACGACGCGGACGATGACGACGGGTACACCGGCCCATCGAGCCGGCTGATCAAGGTGGACCCGGAAACCGGCGCGATCCAGCAGATGATGACGATGAATAACACGTACGACGGCCTGACGGCCACCGCGAACGGGACGTTCTACGCGACTAAGGGTCAAGAGCTGTGGCGGCTGAACCCGCACAATCAGACCGAAGCCCTGGTGGGAGCGTTGCCCAGCGCGGACGTGAAGGGGTTCGAATCGGCGGGCTCGGTGTTCTGCGGGTTTAGCCTGCAGTCCGGCAAGCTCGAGCCGATCAACATCCTCACGGGCGCGTCGGTGGCGCCAAGCGTGAATGTGAGCGTGAGCGATCTGCAGACGATCGTGTTCACCCAGGCTCCGCAGATCCCGCTGACCTGGGCGGGCTACGATTGAGCCCGACGTGAAGTTGGAGTGAGCCTTAAGCCGCTGGAGCAATCCGGCGGCTTTTTTTGTTTCTCGGGGTGCTCGAGCACAGCGGGGGGGGCGTGGAGATGGGCCCGCGGTGGGGTGCGGGCAAGCCTCGCGTTGGTACTGGGGGCTGCGCGCGTTAGGATCGGGTGATACGGTCTGGGGCGGCCTGTGTTGTGTTTCGTTCGGGTGGATCGGTTGGATTTCAAATGGGGTGGCTGGGGCAGGCTGTAGTGATGACCCAAGCTCGCCGGGCTGCCGCTTCGCTTCACCCCCGCTTACCCCACCTTCCCCCCCATCGACCCGAATGAGCAAGACGCTCTAGAGGGGGTCTCGAGGGCACGGCTGTGAAGATCACGCAGAAGCTCATGCACGACCGGGAGCGGCTGTATCGGCAACGGTTCTCGCGGCGCACGGCCCCCGGGGCGCTGCCCGGCGCGCTCGTCACGGACCCCAACGCCCCCAAGCCGGAGTTGCACGTCTTTGCATACGGACAGGACCGTTACGAGGAGCACCGTCCGGTGAGCCCCGAGCAGCTTATGGGGTTTTTGGGCCGGTGGCCTGTGGTGTGGCTCAACGTCGACGGGTTGGGGGACGCGGCGGTGCTCCAGCGGATCGGGGAGGTCTTCGGGTTGCATCCGCTGGCGTTGGAGGACGTCGTGAACGTACACCAGCGGGCGAAAGTGGAGCAATATCCGAATCACCTGTTCATCGTGTCGCGGATGTTGGAGGAGCAGGACCCCACACGGACGGAGCAACTGAGTTTGTTCCTGGGGTCGGATTTTGTGCTGACGTTCCAGGAGCGGGCGGGGGACTGCTTCGAGCCAGTGCGCCACCGCATCCGCCAGAACCAGGGGCTTGTCCGGTGGGCGGGGGCGGACTACCTGGCCTATGCGCTGATGGACGCGGTGGTGGACCGCTACTTCCCGGTCCTGGAGCGTTGCGGGGAGGAGTTGGACGAGCTGGAGGAGCACGTGTCGGTGTCGGCTGATGGGGCGGTGATGGAGCGGGTCTATGCGCTGAAGAAGAGTTTGCTGGTGATGCGGCGGGCGGTCTGGCCGCAGAGGGATGCGCTGAACAGCCTGATGCGCGACGTGAACCCGCTGATCACGGACGAGACGCGGGTCTACCTGCGGGACTGCTACGACCACACGATTCAGATCATCGACATGCTGGAGAACGAGCGTGAGATGGCCTCGAGCCTGGTGGAGATCTACATGTCATCGGTGAGCAACCGGACCAATGAGATCATGAAGGTGCTGGCGGTGATCGCGACGATCTTTATGCCGCTGTCATTCATCGCGGGGTTGTACGGGATGAACTTCAACCCGGAAGCGTCCCCGCTGAACATGCCGGAGCTGAATTGGTATTGGGGGTACCCCGCGGCCCTGTTAGGGATGGGGTGCATCGCGCTGGGGCAGCTGGTGTTCTTTTGGCGCCGGGGGTGGCTCGGGCGCGGGCGGCGAAGATGAAGGGCGGGCGGTGCACATCGGCAAGCGCATCGAGGTGCGCGACTTGCTGGAGTGGCGGCTGGGGTTTGCGGGTAGGATTGGGAACTCGCCGGTGCTGGGGGGCGAGTCGAGCCGGATGCTTGCGCCCGTAGCTCAGTAGGATAGAGCAACGGTTTCCTAAACCGTAGGTCGTGCGTTCGAATCGCACCGGGCGCGTTGGAGGGGGGTCAGGCGGGGGGGTTGGCGGAGGGCGTCGCAGCGTTTGAAGCGGCCCAGGTACGGGCGAGGCGGGCGTGCTGGTAGAGGTAGAAGATCACCGGGTAGACCAGCAGCTCCATGACGAAACTGATGGCCAGGCCGCCGATCATGGGGGCGGCGAGGCGGCGCATCATGTCGGCGCCGGTGCCCTGGGCCCATAGGAGCGGGACCAAGCCGATAAACGTGGTGGCGACGGTCATGGCCTTGGGGCGGATGCGCATCACGGCCCCGTCGTGCACAGCGGTCCAGAGGTCTTGGGGGTTGTTCATCCGCCCCTCGCGCACAAAACGGTCGAAGCTGTTTTCGAGGTAGAGGAGCATGACCATGCCGGTCTCGGCGTCCAAGCCGGCCAGCGCGATCATGCCGATGACCACCGCCAGCGACAGGTTGTAATCCAACGCGTAGAGGAACCAGAACGCGCCGATCAGGCTAAAGGGCAGGGCGAGCATGACCACGGCGACGCGGAGCCAACTGCGGGTGCTGAAGTACAGCAGCAGGACGATGGCGACGAAGGTCAGCACCCCGGCGATGATCAGGCGAGGGATGGTCTTTTCCCAAAATTCGAACTGGCCGGAGAAGAGTAGGGTGTAACCCGGGGGCAGAGAAACTTGGCGCGAGACGGCTTGGCGGGCCTCGGCGATGTAGCTGCCGAGGTCGCGGCCGGCTACGTCAACGTAGACCCACGCGGTGGGCTGGGCGTTTTCGGACTTGATCATGGGCGGAGCGGGTTCGATGGTGGTGGAAGCGATCTGACCGAGGGGGATCTGCGGCCCCGCGGGGGTGGGGATCAGCAGGTCGCGCAGGGCGGTGGGGTTATCGCGGAAATCGCGGGCGAAACGGACGTTCAGCGGGTAGCGCTGCAGGCCCTCGACGGTGGTGGTGATGCTCATGCCGCCCAGGGCGGTCTGGATGACGTCCTGGACGTCGCCGGTGGTCAGGCCGTAGCGTGCGGCCTGCTCGCGGTGGACGTCGATATCAAGGTAGTACCCGCCGAAGGTGCGTTCGGGGTAGGCGCTGAGCGTGCCAGGGACGGTGCGGAGGGTAGTGGCGATGCGGTCGGCCAAGTCGCTTAAGGTGCGTAGATCAGGTCCGAGGACCTTGATGCCAACGGGGGTTTTGATGCCGGTGGCGAGCATGTTGATGCGGTTTTCGATCGGGTAAGGCCAGGCGTTGGCGACCCCCGGAAGAGAGACCACGGTGTTCAGGCCGGGATGGTGGGTGCCGTCGGGGTCGGTCCAGCCGAGCTTCAGTTCCTGCGTGGTGATCGGGCGTGATTCGGGCCAAAGGCGGGCGAGGGGTCGGCGGAGCCAGTTCGGCCAGTGGGTGAAGAAGCGTTCGACGCTGCGGGTGCGCCACTGGGATTTGTCGGGGTTTAGCTGCACGACGGTCTCGACCATCGAGAGCGGGGCGGGGTCGGTGGCGGTGTCGGCCCGGCCGATCTTGCCGTGCACGGTCAGGACCTCGGGGAAGGTTTTGATGAGCTTGTTGGTTTGTTGGAGCAGCTGCTTGCTGGCGGTGATGCCGATGCTGGGGTCGGTGGTGGGCATGTAGAGCAGGTCGCCCTCGTCGAGGGGGGGCATGAACTCGGTGCCGAGGCGGGAGGCGGGATACCAGGTGGAGGCCAGGGCGATCACGGCCAGGGCTAGGACGACCCACCGGAAACGCATCGCCAGGGCGAACGCCGGGTGGTAGAGCCACTGGAGCAAGCGACTGATCGGGTTGCGCTGCTCGTGGATGATGCGCTGCGGGATCAGGAGCATGCCCATGAGCACCGCCCAAGCGGCGGCTGCGGGCCAGGCGTACGGCGCCAGGATCGAGGAGCGCGACGCGATCCCAAATATCGCGGCGGCGGGCAGGAGCATCGCGCCGGCGGTCACGAGCAGGTTGCGCTTCCAACCCCACTGCCGCGGGAGCACCCGGCTGGTGATGAAGTACACCATCAGCACCGGGATGATCGTGATCGCCAGGAACGACGACGCCCCCATCGCGAGGGTCTTGGTCAGGGCCAGGGGTTTGAACAGTCGGCTGGCCTCTCCGCCGAGGACGAACACGGGCAGGAAGCTGACGGTGATGATCAGCAACGAGAAGAAGAGGGTCGGGCCGACCTCCTGGGCGGCTTGAAGGATCAGGTCCGCGCGGGGCCGGGGGGCCAGGCCGGCGTGCAGGCGTTCTTCCTCGCGGTCCAGGTGCTTGTGGGCGTTTTCGACCATGACGATGGAGGAGTCGACCATGACGCCGATGGCGATGGCGATGCCGCCGAGGGACATGATGTTGGCGTTGATGTCGAGGCAGTACATGACGAGCAGGGCAACGAGGATGCCGCTAGGGACGACGAACACGGCGACCAGCTCGCTGCGGGCGTGGAGCAGGAAGAGGATGCACACCAGGCCGACGACGATGATCTCTTCGATGAGGGTGTTGCGGAGGGTGTCGACGGAGCGTTGGATCAGGGCGGAGCGGTCGTAGGTGGTTTTGATGAAAACGCCGGGGGGTAGGCCGTCTTCGAGCTCGAAGAGCTTGGCTTTGGCCTCCTGGATGACCTTGAAGGCGTTTTCGCCGAAGCGCGCGACGACTACGCCACCGGCAGCCTCGCCGATGCCGTTGTACTCGCCGATGCCACGCCGCGGTTCGCCGCCGATCTGCAGGGTGGCGACGTCGCGGAGGAAGATCGGGGTCCCGCCGGTCCCCAGGCCGACGGGGATCGATGCCAAGTCGTTCAGGCCCTGCAGGTACCCTCGGCTGCGGACCATGTACTCGTTTTCGCTCAGCTCGATGACGGAGCCGCCAACGTCGTTGTTCGAGCGTTCGATGGCGGTGGTGATCTGATCGAGGGGCAGGTTATAGGCCTGTAATTTCTGGGGGTCGAGGACGACCTGGTATTGCCTGACGAAGCCGCCGATGGGGGCGACCTCGGAGACGCCCTCGACGGCGGTGAGCGGGTAGCGCAGGTACCAGTCCTGGAGGGAGCGGAGCTGGGCGGGGTCGAGGTTGGCCGAGAGCAGGGGCTCGCCGGTCAGCGGGCAGGGGCCGGGCTGTTCGAACGCGCGGACGCGGCGGAGGGCAGCTTGGCGCGGCTGGGGGGCGTCGGCGCGGTCGGCGTACCAGCGGCCCTGTTCTTGATCGTGCCAGAGGCCCTTGGGGTGATCGGGGCAGTAGTAACCGGGGTAGAGGACGTACTGGTAGACCCAGCCTACGCCGGTGGCGTCCGGGCCCAGCTTCGGCTGCACGCCGGCGGGCAAGCGGTCGCGGGCGAAGTTGAGGTACTCCAGCACGCGGCTGCGGGCCCAATACAGGTCGGTCCCGTCCTCGAACAGCACGTAGACGAACGACAGCTCGAACATGCTGTAGCCCCGGACGACCTTGGCCCCCGGCACGGCGAGCATGGCGCTGGCCAGCGGGTAGGTCACTTGGTTGTCGACGACCTGCGGGTTCTGGCCGGGGTATTCGGTGACGACGATCACCTGGACGTCGGAGAGGTCGGGGATGGCATCCAGGGGCAGGTGATAGATGCTCCAGACGCCCAGGCCGACGAGCATCACGGTCATCAGCAGAACCACGAAGCGGTTACGCACCGAGAATTCAATGATCTTGCTGATCACGGGCGATCCTCGGCGGCGGGGTGCTGGTGCGGGGCGGCTGGGTGCGTCGAAGATGGCGTGGCGGCGGGCGGTGGCTGGGTTTTCTGGGCGAGGAATTTCTGGATCGCTTCGCGCAGGCGACTCTCAGAATCCAGCAGGAATTGGCCGCTGACCACGACGGGCTCACCCGGCTCCAGGCCTTGGAGGATTTGCACGGCCCCGTCGTCGCCGATCAGGCCCGCACGAACGGATCGCGGTTCAAACTTGCCCCCCTCTAGAGGAACGAAGACCAGCTGGCGCGTGCCGGAGTCGATCACCGCTTCGCGTGGGACGGTGGTGGCGGTGGAGAGCAGTTCGGCTTCGAGTTGCGCGGTCGCGTACATGCCCGGGCGCAGGGTGAACGCCGGGTTGGGCAGGGCGACGCGGACGGTGGCGGTCCGTGTGTCGGGGTCTACTTGGGGATGGATGAAGACCACCTGGCCTTGGAAGGCCTTGCCTGGCTCCGCGGCGAAGGCAGCGGCGACGGCTTGGCCAAGTTGGACGAAGGGTAAATCCTGCTCAAAGACACGCGCATCGAGCCAGAGCGTGGAGTAATCGACGATCCGCATCACGGGCATGCCGGCCTCCACAGCGGCTCCCTCGACGACCGTTTTATCAGCCAGATTGCCGGTGATCGGACTGGGGAAGGTGATGGTCTCAGGGGCGCGGTCGAGCTGGGCCAGGGCATCGACCTGATCACGCGGAAGCCCCCAGAGTTCGAGCTTGGCAGCAGCGGCCTGGAACAGGGCATCAGCGGCGGCGCGGGAGGCCGCAGAATCGGGGGAGGACGGCGCGGGCGCCACGGCGCGGCGGGCGGCGATCAGTTCTTCGATGGCCAGGTTCAGCTGCGGGCTGTAGAGATCGAACAGTGGATCGCCCTGGCGGAGGAACATGCCTTGCGTGTCGGCGTAGAGGCGGCGGATCCAGCCGGAGACCAGCAGATTGACCTCGCGGATATTGGGCTCAACTTCCCGAAGTACCCCGACGAGGCGGATCGAGCGGCGCAGCGGCTGTTGCGTGGCGTGGGCGATCCGGATGCCCATGTTCTGGACGACGACCGGGTCGATCGTGACGGTCGAGACTGCGGTGGGTGCTTCGTCCTCGTAGACCGGGATCAGTTCCATCCCCATCGGGCTGACCCCCGGCTGGTCTGAGATGTAGGGTGGGTTCATCATCGGGTCCCACCAGTACTTGATCTTTCGACCAGCGGGTGGTGGAGAAGCGGGCTGGGCTTCGGGCTGTGTCAGCGAGTCGGCAGCTGCCTGCTGAAAGTTGGGCGGCGCGTCCAGTTTCAACGGGGTCAGTTGCATGTGGCAGATCGGGCAATCGCCGGGGCGGTCCTGGATGACCTGGGGGTGCATGCCACAGGTCCACAGTTGGCTGGGTGGCGAAGCCGGCCGGGGATCGGGAGCCAGCGGCTCGGAGCCGCTGAACCACCGGGCGATCGGGGCGTGCCAGTAAACCCCCGCAGCAAACCCCAGCAGTAGGGCTAAGGGAACCGCGGCGATCAGCACGGCGGCACGGGCAGCGGGCCAGCGATGGGGAATCGGTGTCGAGCTCATATTCCCTCGGAGGGCTCGGAGGCGCTGGTGGAAGGCGGTGCCTGGGACGCTTCACGGGTGGAGTGCTGCGGGATCGGTGCAGCGAGAGTTTCGATGTCAGTGCCGGTGAGCGATTCGATTTGCGCCAGGAGCTTTTCGCGTTCGGCGCGAACCTCAGAGATGGCCAGGCGGAGGTCGATGAGCATCCGTTGGGCGTCGAGCACCTCGGTAAACCCCGCAGAGTCGGTGGCGTAGGCCCGACGCAGGTTCTCGAGCAGGCGCTGAGCCAGCGGGAGGATTTGGATTTGCAGCAGCGAGACCTGACGCTCGCTGTTACGCAGGGCGATAAGCGTGGCGACGAAGGCGGCGGCTTGGTCCTGACGGGTTTGCCGCAGCATGGCCTGCGAAGCGCGGAGCATGGCCCGGGATTCAGCGATGGTCCCGCGGATCTCGTCAAACGTGGTAGGCAGCATCACGCCGATGCCGATGACCTGCATCACCCCGCCGGTGAAGGCCAATGAGGGGTTGATATCCGGCAGCCATTGAAGGCGGGCCAACTCCAGGGCGTCGCGCCGGCCTTGCACTTGGCGCGCCAGCACGCTGAGCTGGGGGTTGCGCTCAGTGGCTAGGACCAGCAGGGCGTCGTCGCCGGCCGGGAGCGGGCGCTGCTCGGGCAGGGCGGCAGGCGGCGGCGGAGGCGACTGGGGCGGCAGGGCGAGCATGGCGGCGAGCCCGGCGCCGGCGGCGGCCAGTTCGGCCTGAGTGTTGTTCAGGTCGTTCTCCGCGGTGTGAAGCGCGATCTGGAGCTGAAGCGTTTCGTTGGAGGAACCGCCGGCACGCAGCCGGGTCGGGGCGGTTTCGAGCATCAGGCGAAGCAGGCTCACCTGCTCGCGCTGCAAGCGGTTTTTTTCGGCCAGCAGGGCGTAATCGGTCCAATCGGACAGGACACGCTGTTGCAGGTCGAACTTGGCGGCGCGGAAACGCTCGCCAGCGGTGCGGGCCTCGTCCAGCGCCACTCGGGCGGCCTGCGCGACCTTGGGCGGAAGGGACAGGTTCTCCATCGTATCGAACCCGGCAGAGAAGGTCATCCGGTCGAAGGTTTTCATGCTTTCGGATGAAAAGGCGTAGCTGTAGCCCACCATCAGGTTGGTGTTGGGGTAAGCAGCAGCGATGGGAACGCGCTCAAGGGCGGCTTTCCAGTCGAAGTAGAGGGCTTCGAGCTCTCCGCTGGCCAGGAACGCGCGGTGGAGAACGTCCCGCCAAGTGGGTTCGGGCGGCAGCGCAGGGAGGTTGCGGCGTTCGAATGGGGTGCTGTAGCCGCGGTTGGCGGCGGCGAGCCGCGATTGCTCCCGGCCGGTGCCCGGTGGGGTGAATGAGCAACCCGCCGGGGCTAGCAGGACGCCCAGCGCAACCCGAAGGCCGAGGGCTTTGCAACGGGTCCACCCGCGTGGGCGGTTGCGTCGATGACGATCCGGGATTGGAGCGGGTGCGCAAGACATGTCGGTTGCCTCAGCCCTTGGGCGCATCGGTCGTTGACGCGGGCTGGGTTAGTGTGGTTTGGGCCAGTTGGATCAGCTCGATTTCAGGCAGCTCACCTACGAAGCAGAGCCAGCGATCTCGGTGCTGGGCAACGACCATGTTCACGTTGGCGACGCATCGAGAAATAAAGAGGCGGTCTTCGTCGGGCAGGTCACTGGCCGGGGCGTCCTTGGCGTGGGCGACGAAGACGGTGATCGGCGTACCCTCGTATATGAAATGCACGCAGGCGACGTGACGGCCCTTGACTTGACGCAGGCAGCAACAGGTGACTCGCTGGTCCGGCGGCAGGGCGGGTAGCTCCGGGGCATCCCGCCAAGCCCGCTCGATGGCCAGCCTGGCTTCGTCGAGGCTGGCGACAGAAACGGTCGGGATCCGCCCTTGGACTAGGTCCTCGTGGAGCTGGGCCAGTTCGTCCGGGGCAGCGAAGAGCGAAGAATCGGGCTGGCGGCTGGTAGCGAGGATCAAGACCACGAAGGCGACGGCGACCGCGGCGGCAAGGCTACCCCAAGCCGTCCACACTCGGAAGGGAAAGCGAATCGCTACGGGGGCCCGTTCCGCCGCAATGGCGCGACGCAAACGCTGTTCGAGCCCGGCGGTGTCGATGCGATCAGCGGCCAGGCGTGCCAAGCGGCGACGTGTGGCGCGGTCGAGGGGGCCGGGGTTCGGGCCGTCCACGCTCACGGCGAGCCCTCCGAGAGGGGGTGGACCCAGCCGCGTTGCAGGGCGAGCTGGAAGAGGCGGTCGCGGAGCATCTGCCGCCCGCGGTGGGCGCGGGATTTGATCGTCCCAACGGGCACGCCGAGCACCTGGGCCGCCTGGGCGTGGTCGAGCTGTTCGACGTCGACCAGCAGGAGCGTCCAGCGGATTTCGACGGGCAGGAGCTTCAGAGCCGCGACCATGTCGGGGTTGCCGAAGCGCTCAAGCAGTTGTTCGGGGTGGGCCCACTGCGCGTCGAACCGGCCGGCGTCGGCGCGGGAGGGGTCGTCGGCTGGGCCGTCCAAAGATTCGTTCAACGGGACGGTCGGCGGGCGGCGTTCGGCGGCCCGGCAACGGTCGATAAAGAGGTTCCGCTGGATGGTCAGGAGCCAGGGCTTGGCGTCCTCCCCGTGGTCGAACTGGTGCATGGATCGCAGGGCCTTGAGCATGGTTTCCTGGACCAGATCCTCGGCCTCGTGGTCGTTGCGGCACATATGCCGCGCCACCCGCAGCAGCGTTTGCAAACACGGCCAAACAAGCCGCTCGAACCGGTGATTCGGGTCATGGTCCGGGCGGTTGGCCATTGGGGCGGTCCCTGGATAAACGCTGCGGCGGGTACGCGGGGTTCAATCCGCGGCCACTTTTTTGATGAACCCATGATTTTTTGAACAGAAGGCCAATCGTAGCAAGTCTAAGGGGGTGGCTACGACCCGGGGGCCTGGGAGATGGGGGCATCGGCCGGGACACAAGCCGGCGCGACCCGTCAGTTGGTTGTGGTGGCGGCGGGGGCGCGGCCGCGTGGCATGTGGAGCGAGAGCATGGCGATGAGCTTGGGGGCGTCGATGGGCTTGGAAGCGTAGTCGTTGCAGCCAACCGTAAGGCACTTGACGCGGTCGCCCTCCATGGCGTGGGCGGTCAAGGCGATGATCGGGCCGGTGTAATGGCAGTTGCGCAGGAGGGCGGTGGCTTCATAGCCGTCGAGCTCGGGCATCTGCATGTCCATGAGGATGGCGTCGTAGGGACGGCCCTGGTCACGGGCTTCGAGGGCGAGGTGCACGGCCTTGAACCCGTTGTCGACGACGGTCACTTCGGCGCCGGCCCGTTTGAGGATGTAGCTGATCAGGCGTTGGTTGTCCTCGCCGTCCTCGGCCAGGAGGATGCGGCCTTGTAGCGGCAGAACGTGGGACGGCCCCCTGGCGGGCTTAACGACCGAGGTCTGCATTTCGGCGGCAGGGTCCTGGACCATGGGGACACCGTCGAGCGGCCCGGTGGGGATGGTGGCGCGGAAGTGGGAGCCGGCGCCGGTTTGGGAGTCGACCAGGATCAGATCCCCGCCGAGCATGTTTGCCAGCCGCTTGCTGATGCTCAGGCCCAGGCCGGTGCCTCCGTACTTGCGGGTCATGGAGGAGTCGGCTTGGTTAAACGGCCGGAAGAGCTGGGCGGCCTGGTCCCGGGTCATGCCGATGCCGGTATCAATAACGTCGAACTGCAGGCAGGCGGGGGTGGACCCGGTGAATCGCACGACGACACGAACGCGTCCGGTGGTGGTGAATTTGATGGCGTTGCTGACCAGGTTGAGCAGGATTTGTCGCAGGCGGGTCGGATCGCTGCGGATGGTCTGTGGGAGGGGCCCAACGGGCTCGACCTGTAAAGCCAGGCCCTTGGCTTCGGCACGAGCGATCATGAGCGAGGCAACGTCGGCCAGGATCTTGCACGCGGAGCACGGGATCCGCTCCACGGTCATCTTGCCGGCCTCGATCTTGGAGATGTCGAGGATGTCGTTGATGACCTCCAGCAGGTGTTCGCCGTTGCGCCGGATGGTTTCGATGGTCTGGGCGCGACGCTCGGGGCTGTGGGCAAGCTCCGTGTCCTCCGCCAGGGCTTGCGTGTAGCCGAGGATGGCGGTCATCGGGGTGCGGATCTCGTGGCTCATGTTGGCCAGGAACTCGCTCTTGGCGCGGTTGGCAGCCTCGGCGGCGGCGGTGGCCTCCTTCAGGGCGGCGTTGGTGGATTCCAAGGCAGCGGCAGAGTCCTTGACCTTCTGCTCGGCCTGGCGGCGCTCGGTAATGTCGCGGATGAAGGCGCTAAACGAGTAAATCCGGCCCATGCGCAACGGCGTGATCGCCAGCTCCACGGGGAACTCGTGGCCGTCGCGGTGCAGGGCGG
>JAJUHR010000467.1 GCA_029267795.1 Planctomycetota bacterium | reverse complement strand
GGCGGGCCGCTGTGGGAGCCGATGTGCTACGTGATGATCGTCGGGCTGCTGGTGGCGACGGTGGTGACCAAGGTGATCGTGCCGGTGCTGTACGTCGTGTTCGTCGAAGACCTGGGCCTGATCCGATGGAAGGCCGGCAATACTGAACGTTCAGCGCCACCGCCGGGTGGGTCTTGATCCCGGCAGTTACGGCGTTTTTCGTTTGAGTGTGGCATTCCCCGGATTGGGGCGGCCCTGGGTCAGAGCGCAGCGACGCCCCGCTCCCGCAGGGATCATGGGACGGCGACAGTCAAGGGGCGGATGACGCGCTGGGGGAGGCGGTGCCTGCTGGCGCGGCGCCGGCGGGGGGCGTCGGCGGCCGGGTGGCGCCCCCGGAGCCATGTTGAGCGGCTTCGGCAGGGGTGGCGGTCTTGGGCTTGCCGCCGCGGTGGTCCGGGGCCAGCACCATGGTCATGCGCCGGCCGGTCATACGGGGCTCGGCCTCGACCTTGCTCACGGGGGCGAGCTGGCTACGGACGAGCTGGAGGGTCTTGATCCCGAACTCCTGGTGGGCCATCTCACGCCCACGGAACTGAACAGTGAACTGGACCTTGTTGCCTTCGAGTAGGAACTGGCGGGCCCTTTCGGTCTTGATGCTCAGGTCGTGCTCGTCGATCTTCGGCCTTAGGCGTACCTCCTTCAGCTCGCTCTGTTTGCTGTGGCTGCGGGCCTTCTGCTCCTTTTTGCGCTGCTGGTACTTCCACTTGCCGTAGTCCATGATCCGGCAGACCGGGGGCGTCGACGTGGGCGACACCTCGACCAGGTCCAAGCCGGCCTCGCGGGCGCGGCGCTTGGCTTCGTCCAGGCTGACAATGCCGACCTGCTCGTTTTGATCGTCGACGAGCCGAACAGGAGAGATGCGGATCATGTCGTTGATCCGCATGCGTTTGCTCGGTTCACGTTGTGGCGGTTGGAAGCGTGGCCTGATGGTTGGGTCTCCCAAAAGCAAGTCAGCCAGTAATGACTGGCCGGCGAATCGCCGAACCCGGGTCGCGGTGGACGGTTCAGTGGGTTCGGGTAGGCCGATGCCCGGGGGTCCGGTACCGGCGATGTCCCCTTAGATCACTTGGATGAAGGCGCACCCTCACGCGGGCGGCTTCGAAACCAAATCATAAACTTACGCCTCTTCCTTCATCGGGGGACGCTAACAAGGTAGCTGCGATTCGGGCATTGGGCAAGGGTTTGCACCGATTTCGAGCCAGCGGTGTTTTTTCCGCCGGCGCGGCCGTCCGTTTGCGGGTGGATGGCCAGTCGGGTTCTGATAATCCTGGGTTCGCGTCACCCCTGGGCCATTTTGCGCAGGACCGTGTGCAGGATGCCGCCGTTGCGGTAGTACTCGACTTCCACAGGGGTGTCGATCCGGCAGGTGGTGGTGAACGTGGTTTTGGAGCCATCGGGCCTAGTCGCGGTGACGCGGATGTCCTGCCGGGGCTGGACCCGGTCGTCGATCTCGATATCGAACAATTC
>JAJUHR010000093.1 GCA_029267795.1 Planctomycetota bacterium | reverse complement strand
GGCAGATCGTCCAGCTGAGCCGCCCTGAGCTTGCGCAGCGTCCGGCGGGTCTCCGCCTCCCCCAGCTCGTGCAATCGCTGCCGCAGAGCCCGAATCAGGTGCCCCAGGTCGCGATTCCGCAGGTCCTGCATGCAGCCGTGCACCGCCTCCAGCAGCATGACTTCGCACTGCTGCACCTGCTGGCTCCGCTGGCCGTGGCTCTGGTCGACAACCCGTTGCAGGTCGTCGATGTTGTACAGGTACACGTTCTTAAGGTTCCCCACCGCCGGTTCGACGTTCCGGGGCACCGCCACGTCGATCACGAACAGCGGGCGCGAACGCCGCCGCCGCAGCAGCGGGCCCAGCCACTGGCGGGTGACGATCGGTTCGGCCGAGCTGGTGCTGGTCAGGACGATGTCCGCTTGCACGATCATCTCGTTCAGGTCTTCGTAAGGCCGGGCCCCGCTGGCGGGGGCCGCCAGGCCCAGGTGCTCCGCCAGGGCGAGCGTGCGATCGAGGCAGCGCCCGGTGACCCACAGCCGCTGCGGCCCCAGAGCCTGCAGGTGACGCAGCGTCAGCTTGGCCATCTCACCCGTGCCGATCCCCAGCACGGTCTTGTCGTCGAACCGCTCGAAAATCTGCCGGGCGAAGTCCGCCGCCACCGACCTGACCGACACCCGGCCGGCGTCGATCCCCGTGGCGCAGCGCACCTGCTTCGAGACGGCGATCGCCCTTTGGAACACGCGGTGCAGCACCGTGCCCACTGCCCCCCGCGACGCCGCCAGCTCGTACGCCCGCTTGACCTGCCCCAGGACCTGCGGCTCGCCCAGCACCATCGAGTCCAGCCCCGTGGCCACCCGGAACAGATGCGACACGGCCTGCTCGTTCTCACGGTGGATCGTCGCAGCGCTCAAGTGCTCCGCGTCCACCCCGCAGAACCGCGCCAGAAACAAGACCGCCTCCGACGCGCTGGGGGCCGCCTCCGCCGGGCGGGCCAGGTACAGCTCGGTGCGGTTGCACGTGGACAGCACGACCACTTCGCTTTGGGGGAACTCGGCCCGCAGCTGGGCGATCGCCTGTTCCAGCCGTGGCCCGCCGATCGCAAGCCGCTCGCGCAGCTCCACCGGTGCGGTGCGGTGATTCGTGCTCAGCAGCAAGATCCGCATCAGGGACGCTCCAAGGTGAAAGCCGGGTGGACCCACATGGCGGTTTCGGACGCGCCCGGGACCTCTGGAACCCCCGGGACCCCCGGAACCCCCGGAACCAAGTTCAGCGGCTGGGTCTCGGCGGAATCGACATCGGCTGGCGGGGGCGCACGATCCGCGGGTTGACCGCGGCCCCCATCGGGCAGCGCTGTCACCACCACGAACGTTGCCATCAGCAGCGCCAGCCCCACGATGCTCAGCCACGCCGCCCGGGCGCCCCGGAACACGCTCGCGTGCCTGACGTTCATCACCAGGCCGTAAACCAGCCACACCGCCGTCGCCAGCAGCACCTTCTGCGAGTGCCACCACCCCGGCCCGAGATTCGACGGCCAGCTGGTGGCGATCACCAGCCCCGTCACCAGCCCCAGCGTCAGCAGCCCAAACCCCAGCGCGGAGGTGCGCACGATCAGCGTCTCGATCGCCTCCAGGCTGGCCAGCCGACCCAGCCCTACGCGATCGCTCTTGTGACGCAGCCCGTTTTGCACGTAGAGAAACATCCCGCCCGCGATGGCAGCGATGGCAAAAAACAACGTCCCAAGATACACGCCCGCCAGGTGCACCGTCTTCCACAACGAATCGATCCGAAACGTGTGAAACGTCCAGTAGCTGGCGCACACCGACCAGCCCAGCAGCAACGTCAGCACGGGCAGGGCAAAGGCGCTCAGGCCGCGCACCCTCGCCCGGCTTTCCAGGTAAATCACCGTGGCGACGAACAGCGGGGCGATCAGCAACAAACCATCCACGTGCGCCTGCAGCGGCTGCCACCCTTGGTGCACCATAGCCGCTCGGTATATGAACAGCGCCACGCACCCGATCGCGATCGCCACCGCAAGAACCTTCTGGACAAGGGCTGGTGCCGACGGTCGCGCAGCCCCCCTCAGCGTCCCCATCGCCAGCCCCCACGAGACCAGCGACAACAGGGTCAGCAAGGCCAAACTGATGGTAGTTAACGCATCAGGCATGCCTGGGTTGCCTCTCTTGGCCTAGCCCTCAACGGGGCGTTGAAAACCGCGCGCAAAGGCCACGTTACACAAAGGCCTGGAAAAGTCTAAGAGCGTAGGGCCTGCTCGACCAGACTTTCGCAGTGCCGTTCTAACGCCCCCTTGCCGCCGGACTTATACGCTCGCATCGCTTCCGGACCGCCCAGCTTCGACAGATACCCCTGCCGCCTGCTCGATTCCGCCACCGCCCGCTGCAGCCTGTCGCGGTAGGGCTCCAGGACTTCAAGCATCGCGGGCCAATCGGGGTCCAGGGCCTCGGAAAGCTGCCGACGGATCGCCGCCGCCGCCGCTGCAGAAACCCCGCCGGTATGCACCGCCACCGTCACCGGGCCGTGGTATGCGTGCGCCATCACGCTCAGATCGCTGTGATCCGGATCGTCAGTACGGTTGACCAGCACACTCAGGCGGCGGGCCTCCGCCTCCGCCTGATCGTTCACCGCTGCGTCGTCTGTGGCGATCACGACCAGCATCGCCCCCTGCAGGTCGCCCGTTCGGTACGGTCGCGACACGGTTTCGACCGGCATGGCCGCGATATCGGGATCGAACCGCGGCGCGATCACCGTGACCCTCGCCCCCGCCTCAAGCAGCGACGCCGCGCGGCGTCGCGCCACCGCCCCTCCACCCACCACCACACAACGGCGGTCGAATACGTTCAGTACCACCGGCAAACCGATCATAAGCACTGCCGCACATCCGTAGAGCCCCAGCCGCCACCGCAGCCGTGGGCCGGGGTTGCCCCCGCCTGTCAACAATGATCGCCCGCCCGCCCCGTGGCGTTGACCACCGAAGGAACCGCCCTACGGCGGACCGCGACCTGGGGCTCCACCGCCTCTGACGCCCGCTCCTTCCGGCGACGCTGGGCCCGCTCCTCCTGACGCTGGCCCGCCTTGACCGCCGCAGCCAGCTGCTTCTTACCCAACGCCAACTCGAGCACCTGATCCACGTTCCGGACGAACTTGAATTGGAGCTTCTCGCGGACCTGAGGGTCGACGTCTTCCAGGTCGCGCCGGTTTTCTTCCGGGAGGATCACCGTCTTGATCCCGGCACGCGACGCCGCAAGCATCTTCTCTTTGATCCCCCCCACGGGCAGGACCGTGCCGCGCAGCGTCACCTCACCCGTCATCGCCACATCGGGCTGCACGGGCAGGTTCAACAACAGCGATGCGATGGCGGTGTACATCGCGATCCCGGCGCTGGGACCGTCTTTGGGCACGGCGCCCGCGGGCACGTGGATGTGCACGTCCCGATTGGCCAGGGTCTTGGCGTCGAAATGGAACGAGGCGGCCCGCGTCTTGAATAGGCTCATCGCCGCCGAGGCGGATTCCTTCATGACATGCCCAATCTGGCCGGTCAGGGTGATATTCCCCTTGCCGGGGTACGCGGCGACCTCGATGAACAGGATCTCTCCCCCCGCGGGCGTATACGCCAGGCCCACGACCACACCCGGGACCTTGACGCGCGTATCCAATTCCCGCGTGTATCTTTCGGGCCCCAGGATCTTGCGCACCAGCTTCGAGTCGACGACCCACATCCGCCGGCTGCGGGCGGGCAAGGTCGCCACCTCGGCCGCCACCCCCCGACACACCGAGCCGATCTGCCGCTCCAGCTCGCGCACCCCCGCTTCACGCGTATAGTCGTTGATCACCTTCTGGATCGCCGACAGGGTCCACCGGCAGCGGTCGCGCGTCAGGCCGTTCTCCCTCAGCTGCCGCGGCACCAGGTACCGCCGGGCAATCTGGATCTTGTCGTAGTCCGAATATCCGGGGATGTCGATCACCTCCATCCGGTCTTGCAAGGCCGGCGGCACCGTGCCCATGTAGTTGGCGGTCGTGATGAAGATCACCTGCGACAGATCGAACGGAACGTCCAGATACCGGTCCACGAAGGCATTGTTCTGCCTCGGGTCCAACACCTCCAATAGCGCGCTGGACGGGTCGCCGCGGTAGTCGGTCCCGAGCTTGTCCACTTCGTCGAGCATCATCACAGGGTTGTTCGTTCCCGCACGGCGGATCTCCTGGATAATCCGGCCGGGCATCGCCCCGATGTAGGTCCGCCGGTGCCCGCGGATCTCCGCCTCATCGCGGATCCCCCCGAAGCTCATCCGCGCGAACCGGCGACCCAAAGCGTCGGCGATCGATTGCCCCAGGCTCGTCTTGCCCACCCCCGGCGGCCCGACCAGGCACAGGATCGGACCCCGGCCGGTGGGGTTCAGCTTCCGCACCGCCAGGTACTCGACCAGCCGCCGCTTGACCTTTTCCAGGTCGAAGTGGTCCCGGTCGAGGATCCGCCGGGCCCGCTTCAGGTCCAGGTTGTCCTCGCTCGCCTTCTGCCAAGGCAGGTCCGCCAACAGCTCGATGTAGCCCAGGATCATCGAATACTCGGGGCTGGCCGAAGGGATCGTCGCCAACCGCCCCAGCTCACGCTTCGCCTCGGCCAACACCTTCTCGGGTGGCTTGGCGTCCTCGAGCCGCTTCGCCAAGTCCTTCAGCACCTGGGCGCCGCCCTCGGCCTCTTCGCCCAACTCCTTCTGGATGGCCTTGAGCTGCTCCCGCAGGAAGTATTTCCGCTGCCCCTCGGTGATCGACGACTGCACGTCGTGCTGGATCTTCTGCTGCAGCTTAACGATCTCCAACTGCTTGGACACGTACTGGTGCACCGCCCGCACACGCTTGGCGACGTCGAACTCCTCCAGCAGGTCCTGCTTCTGGGCGACTTCCAGGTTGAGGTTGGCCGCCAGGAAATCGGCCAGGTTCCCGGGGTCCTCGATGTTCATCAACACCGTCAACGCCTGCTCCGAAGCGTGGGGGGACAGCTCGATCAGTTCCCGGGCCTGGTCTCGTAGCTGACCGACCCCCGCGGTGAAGTTCTTCCCGCTGCCGGGGTACTCCACCACACGGGCCACCTGGGCCTTGAAGTACGGCTGGCTCTGCGTGAACGACTTGATCCGGATCCGGCTTAAGCCGTGCACGATGATCGATACCGTCTCGTCCGGCTGGCGGATCAGCTTCAACACCATCACCGCGGTGCCGACCTTGTACAGGCTCTCCGGCGTCGGCTCCTCTTCCTCCTCCTCACGCTGGGTCACCAGGGCGATGATCTTGGACTTCGGCAGGCACTCGTCCAGCAACTTGCGGCTCCCGGGCCGCCCCACCCCCAGGGGCATGATCGTGCCGGGAAACGTCACCGTCCCCCGCGTCGGCAGCACGGGCAACTCCTCGGGGATCTCCACCTTGTTCACCGTGGTCGGTTCGCTAGGCGCTGGCGCGGGGGCTTTTTCCTCGTCGGCGGCTGAGGGTACAACCACCTTCGGTTCCTTCTCTTGCAAATAGCTCGATCCTGAATTGAGCACCTTGGTCGTCCTCATGCATCAGGGGCCCCGTGTCCCCTCGGTTATTCGATCGACGCCCGCCCCCTCGCACGCTTCCACGCCGCTGCTTAGGCGATGGTCCGCGCATTCCGCCCACGCCCCCCGTGCTCTTACCGCGCCGACACCGCCGCCAGCGTTTCATCCCTGCTCCAGCAGCGGCAGGCTGATCCACAAAATGCCCTTGGAGTATTGCGTTCGGACGCGCGTCAGGTCGACCTGTTCGGGAAGCAGGACGTTTCGGCGGAACGGCCCATGGTCGATCTCCATGACGACAATATGCATCTCTTCACCGGCCCTCAGCGGCGGCTCCGGCGCGACCCTGACGCCACGGATGGTCAGCCGCCCCGGCTCGACCCGTACGTCCAGCGACTGGGGTTCCACCCCCGCTAGGTCCACGCACATCTCCAAGCGTCGATGCAGGCGGTACATGTTGATCGCCGGGGACCAAGTGTCTTCGGGGCAAAATTCCTGGAAGTGCTCGTGCCAGGTGTACCGGATCACCGCACCGATCGAGCTGATCGATGGGTCGGATTCCTCACGTCGTGCTGCGTCGATCATCGTCCTTCCCTTTCCATGTCTACAGACACGCTGTCGAGCGTATCAGCCGTAGGGGGTCCTTATCTGATTATCATGATACCCTCCCACCGCCAGGGAGCCCCGATACCGAGCTGCCGGTGCGCACCACCCAGCTCCAACCCATACCCGTCCCCGGTTATAGCCCCGACGCCTCGGAAGCGGCCTGAGGCGTTTTGCCTCCCCCGATCCTCAAACCTAAGATCGCCAATGGCCGGGGCACGAGGCGCGGGCCCCCTCCCCGGCCTGCACAAGCCGATACTCGAAGAGGGCTTGAACATGCCGACCAAACTGCAAGCCAAAGCCGTGCCCCCGATGCCCGATGTTCAGGCGAGCCGGGACACCCGCAACATCGCCATCGACAAGGTGGGCGTCAAAAACATCGTCTACCCCATCACGCTCAGGTGCCCGCGGGAGGGCGGCGTCCAACACACCGTCGCCCAGGTCAACATGTACGTCGGCCTGCCCCACTACCAGAAGGGCACCCACATGAGCCGGTTCCTGGAGGTGCTCAACCGCCACCACGGCCAGATCCGCTCCGACCAGATCATCGAGGTCTGCCGGGACATGAAGGAATCCCTCGAGGCCGAGGAAGCCCACCTGGAGCTGCGATTCCCGTACTTCATCCACAAGACCGCCCCCGTCACCGGCTCCGCCGGCATGGTGGACATCCAGGTGACCTTCGAATGCACGATCGACGGCCAGGAGGACTTCGTGATGGGCGTCAAAGGCCCCGCCACCAGCCTCTGCCCCTGCTCCAAGGAAATCTCGGACTACGGGGCGCACAACCAACGATGCATGATCGAGGCCCGCGTCCGCTTCACCCCCGGCAGCTTCATGTGGATCGAGGACCTGTTCGACATCATGGAGCGTGCCGCCAGCACCCAGGTCTACGCCGTGCTCAAACGCCCGGACGAGAAATTCGTCACCGAAGCCGCCTACGACAACCCCAAGTTCGTCGAGGACATCGTCCGTGACTTGGCCCTGGC
>JAJUHR010000034.1 GCA_029267795.1 Planctomycetota bacterium | reverse complement strand
GTGGAATGCAAAGTGGGGAAGAACAGTTGCGGATTGCTCACGGGCTAGGGTCGATTACACTAACGCCTCAACGTTCTGCACAATCTGGTAGGTTGCGGATTGCTCACGGGCTAGGGTCGATTACACTAACGCCTCAACGTTCTGCACAATCTGGTAGGTTGCGGATTGCTCACGGGCTAGGGTCGATTACACTCTGGGTTCCAACCTTGACCTTCGGGTCATTGTTGCGGATTGCTCACGGGCTAGGGTCGATTACACTGCGGCTCGTGTAAGGAGCTTTCCGTGAAAGAGTTGACGGCCCGAGGCACTTAGAAAAGTTCCAGCTGGGCGGGAGGTGGCTCAGGGGCTTTTCGCCTTTTGCCCCAGAAGATCCGCATCCGCTCGAACTGCTTGTCGGTGATGGTCAGGATTCGTACTTCGCCATCATCCGGGACAGCTTTTTCCACACGGGCAATATGCACTCCAGCGTTTTCCTCGCTGGCACAGTGTCGCACATACACTGAAAACTGCATCTTTGTGAAGCCGTCCTTCAGCAGTTTCTTGCGGAAGTCCGCATACGCCCTGCGAGCCTTTTTCGTGTCCACGGGTAGGTCGAACATCGCCAGGACCCACATAAACCGGTACCCACTGAGTTCCATGGGCGACCTCACACCACCACGGGAATCAAGAGCTTGGTTTCCCGGCCCTGGTAGCAGTGCACCAGCGATGCGACCATGCGGTGCAGGCAGACCATCAGCGGGCCCGTCTGATCCCCGGTTTGGACGGCGATATTGAGCACTTCGAGCAGGTATGCTTTGGTGAGCTGATCCAACCGGTCGCGTCCGCGCCGGTGTAGGTCGCGCACGCGGGCGTCGATCAGCGGGCGCAGCGGCTCGACCATATCGTCCGCCAGACAAAAGGCGTTGGAACGGTTTCGGTGGTGGAGCCCCAGCGCTGGGAACAAACCCGCTGCGACCAGTGCGCGAGCCACCGCGGCGCGCAGCACCGCGTAGCCGTAGTTGAGCATGATGTTGAGAGGGTCGAGGCGGTCGGGGTCTCGGTTGAAGCCGTCCGCGGTCGCGAGCGCGAATCGGGCTTCGTCGGTCTTGAGCGCTTCGGGAGGTGGCCACCGGCTGGTGTCGGACGCAGACCCATCTTGGCTCGGTATTGAGGAACCGAGCCAGGAGATCCAGTAGATTCTCGCCGCCTGGGCCTCGACGTTCGTGGAATCGCCGGACTTCACCTCTTTGGCCAGCTCCAAGAGTTGCCCGTGTGCCGGGGAATCGGGGTCGAGGTTGCGGGCCTGGGCCCGGACCTTGGCAACGACGATTTGCTGCCAGAGGCGTTTCAAGAGGGGTTTACTCGCGGCGATCTGGTCTTGGATGCGCCAGACCACCTCGGTATGACTGGGCATCGGCAGCAACAAGCCGGCGGGCAGGTGGTCCCGGCCGCAGACCACCACGGCGGCGCCGTAGCTCATCAGCGTGGCCAAGGCCTGATGGGAGTAGGTGGTCGCCACGTGGTCGACCAGGACCAGACCGATATCCTCGCACGGGATCGAAGCCTCGGGCTTCGGCGCCTGGTCGTAGCGGTAGATCAGCAGCTGGTCGAGCTTAACCGCCAGGTGGGCGGGCTCGCGCGAGATCTCGATGGTGCGCTTGATCATGGCCGCCGCCCGCCACCCCGCTTCCACTCTCAGCGGCATCGGCGAGCCAGTGTCGGGGCTTTAGTCGTTCACCAGGGGACGCACCTCTCCTAATGGACTAACTGCCACCTTATAGGGTGGCCGACCTGGTTCGGGGCCACACTCCTTCAATTTGGCATAAGTCACATCCCACCGGTCCTGTTCATCGGCGTTGGTGGCATCGTAATGCGGGGCAAACCAAATCCGGTTGGGGGCGAGTTTAGCCACAACGAAATATCCGACGGCTCCAGGGCTATCGGGATGACGATCAGGACGGCATGCGCGAATCATCTCACCTTCTGAAAGCGACATGACAAATCGTTTGCCGTCTCGGGCGTTTCGGTTGACGGCAGGTTTGGGCTTTTGCCTGTTCCCACGGGCATCTTTGGAAGGCCGCACGCGCGCAGCGGCTTGGAACATAGTGACGCAGTCACCCGACCACTTTCCGCTGGCGATGTCTTCCAGAATCTCGACGTGGTGATTGTTACGGCTAATATGAAATCGGAAAAGAGGTTGGCCGGTCCGTGGGTTCAGCGCTTGCTGACGCGTATAGGGATCTTTGACTGGAATTTTAACAGGGTCGGCGATTGGTGCGATTGTGATCACAGATTTGATAGGGACATCGCTGGACATTTTCAGTTTGTTGGTTTTGGCAAAGTCGGCTATCTGTTTGGCGGTGAATGAATTCGGATCAAGACCGTTGTTTTGCAGGCATTCGCGGATGATCTTTCGGATTTCCCAATCACGCACCAAGCCGCCTTTTCCTAGTGGAGGATCGATCAATCGTCGTTTGAATTTTTTCTTTTCAACAAGTTCCCGAGCTTTATAACGAGCCTCCTTGTCAGAGAGCCCGGATTGCTTTAGCTCCTTGAACAATCGCTGTCGAACTTGGTCGTCGGTTTCTTCTACGGGCATGCGGAGCATCGGGGGCGATAGCTCGGACACTTTGCAGCGAATGCGATAGATACCTTGGAGCTCATCTACAGCACCCCAAAGGTCCTCTTTATGGAGGTAGCCGGTCACCTTGCGTTTGACAGGCCGATGAGAAACTACCAAGGGTTCGCTCGTTGTGATCCGATTGTTTGTTCCCTTTTGCAGAATATCCCTTGGGTCAAAAGTTCCCAAGACCTTGGTCAGGACCGCGTGGCGGAATTCTTGGACATCAGCCCAAGGCTTGGGAGGATCGAGGGGGGTGCGCTTGGGCCAAAACCCTGTGCGCTCGTGATATTCCTCCCGCTCTCGAGCAAGGCGAGCGACGTCCTTGACGATCTCCGGCCCGGTCAGAGCGATCACCACAGCATCTATAGCATGGTGGCGGTGATCGCCACGATTCTTATTTATAAGCTTTTGTTCCTCTTCGGGGTCCAGTCCGTCGTTGGCGAATGGATCGGTTGATTTCTTCAGCGTTTGGAAAAGCTGCCAATCCTTACGGAGCATCGCCGTGTAGGTGCCCTTGGTAAAGAAAACCCTGCGATGCCCTTCGGTCTCTCCACCGTAAAGTGCGTTGGCCAGGTAAGAGCCGACCTGCGTGGCGGCGTAGGCGGTGTCCGTGAGCTGGGAATTGACGAATTCGTCGAGTGGTTCTGGGTCCCGGTGTAGGTTCTCCCATTTGCGCGCGAGCTCCTTCTCCTTCTCCCAGTGTCTGAACCGCTGTTCCAGTCTCGCATACCGCTCGGGAGACAGCCACTCCTTCGGGGTGTGATTGCCTTTGTTTCGGTTGGCGTCACGGAAGCAAAGCACTTTGTTGTTGAGGCTGTTGTCCTGGGACCGACTCAGTGGAACAATATGATCGACCTCAAGATCCGTCCCCTCAGCAGCCATCTTTTCCGTAATCTCGCGACCCTCGTTGCGATCGAGCCAGGAATACGCGCACACTCCCTTCTGCTGGCGGCAGAGTAACACCCGTTCAACCGCACTGGCCTGCTGGTTCAGGGTAAGGGTCTGCAGCTTAAACTCCTCAATAATCTTCTTTTTTTCCGTTTCTCGTTTTCGGTTGGCCGAGAGCCGCTGGTTGCGTACCTTTGCCGTTTGCTTGGCCTCGCGGGTCAGTTCGATCACGATCCGATCGGGCTTGCGACCGTACTTGCGGAGGTAAGCGGTCACATGAGATCGCACCTCGTGGATGGCCTTGCGCACGACAGGATTAGCCAGCGTTGGGGCCGGCGGGAGAAGATTCGGGTGCTTCTTCAGAAAGTGCCGCTCAGCCTTGGTGAACCGGTGACCTTTGAGTGCGTAGCGGTCGCGTTGCTGCTGTGAGGGCTCTTGGCCGGTGGTCCGGTCGATCGCGTTGCCGTCTTCTGCAAACTGCTGGCGGGCCTCGATCTGCGTCGACCAGCGGTTGTTCACTGAATCATACTCGTTCATATAGGGCAGCAAGTTCTTTATTGCCCGGCGAGAGAGATTGACTCGCTTTTCCAGCCTCGGTCTGCCTTTCCATGCGACGATCAACTTGTCGGCAGCTGCATCGGAGAGCCCCCACCACGTCTTGGCACCCTGACGCAATCGATGCTCGTGCTCTTCCTGGTCCGGGTTGAACTTTAGGATGGCGTGGTTCACCGATTCGCGTTGACGATCGGTCATTTTCTTCCATAACTCTTCAGTAAACGCATCATGCACCACCCCGCAGTAAAACCAGTCGGTGTTGATCTCTCGGCCTGGGTCGTGCTCGATGTTTAGCGAGAAAAATTCCTTAACAGCTTTTCGGTCGATCCCCAGTGCTTTGCGGATCGTGGAGGCGGAAGCAGATTTTTGGGAACGGAGAGCCGCAATCACCCGGGCCCGTTCCTCCCAGGTGAGGGGGCGCGGGCTTTTGCCGCGCTCTTCGATTCGGATGTTGTTCACGGTCTCTACAACCCTGAACTCCTGGGCGTGCATGTCAGCTAGGGGGCATCGCCGGTCGGTGGGCTCCAGGTCGCAGCGTCCGAGAGTGCCTGTATTCCAATACGTGCGTCGCTGACCAAAAATGCCGCCTTTGTGTTGCCAGGACGCATCTTCTACGGAATTGTCGAGCCGGCGTCTGAGATCGTCGGTAAGCAATCTAGCCAGTTCACCCCCAAACGACTTTTGCCTGTCCCAGATGGTGTTGAACTCTTGGCGGATGAGGGCACGGTCGGCGTGAAACTCAAAAGAATCTTGTCGGTTACGAATCGGGTCTTGGTAGAATTTGTCTTTCTTGTCCGGAATCGGGTGCTTACGCTCGTCCATGAGGTCGGCCATGAACTGGCCGAAAGTCTGGGACTTACGATTTCGCATCGCTTGTTGTGCACGGCCGATCGATTCTTTGACTTTACCTTCGTCGGCGTCTTCCGGATCGGTCTCGATCCCGAGGGCTCCGCGACGCTGATTCAGATGAACCAGCACACGACCGAATTCATGAGGCGTTAATGTTCGATGCAGGGCATTGTGCCGCAAATACCACGGGTTGCAATTGATTAGCCTTTGATACTCATCGGGGTCTGTTGGCAGCAATCCTGCCTCGGTGAGGCACTGGCGCAGTCGGTGCTTGCGCCTCGCACGGCGGGCTAGGCTGCGGCGTAGTGAACGTTTCTCTCTCCGTTTTTGGCCTTTAGGCGACCCTCGCTTGGTGTCAGACTCCTCGACCCCGGCTGGGAAGACGCTAACACCTAGGTCAACGGTCTTGTTGGCTGTGTCGATCCAGGCCGACCCCACTGAATTGGAACCGATGTCGAGACCAAGCGTAATCATAAAAACCTCTGAAAAAAATCCTGCTTGACATGTTATATATCGAGATTAATATCAAAAGACAGTGTAATCGACCCTAGCCCGCGTTTTTCGCAACAAGACGAAACATTCGCGGGCACCGCCTTCGTTGAAACACGAAGGGGCTACCCTCGCAAATGCCGCGAGGCGACCGCCGCAGCCCGTGTAACCCACCGATCTGCGGCTTTTTTATTTCCCGCCGATTCGCGAATCTTTTTGCAACAAGATGCCCCATCTTCGAATGGGAAGATTCGCAGGCAGCGCTCCACGGAGCGACCGGCCGTCCTGCCTAGCGCGACGGCTCTTTTTCTTTCAACCACTTAGGTCGGGAGTCCCCGTGAGCGGTGCCGCAGCGCGACTTGGTTCATGAGGAGGGCCATCTGTTGTAGGGCACTCTCGGGTGGTTGCAGGTGACAGGTGACATTCGATCACCGTGGTGGTCCGGGCGGGAAAGGGAGCGGCTTCAAAGGGGGGGCCTGAGCTGGCTTCAGCAGCCTGCAGCAGAAGGCTTTCTTGAGTACCCCGGCGTACTTGTGAACGCTCCAGAGTTCCAAGACGTGGTCACACCCTCGGTGGCCAATTAAAGCAACGTCTTCTTGCGATGGCTGACGTATTCGATCAGAGCCTACTCGGCGGGTGTACGGCTAGCCGCCCAGATTGTTAATTCCCAACTTCCACGAATTTGCGTCTTTCCTACTACAGCACAGGGCGTGCCTATGGAACCGGTGCATTTAGAAGCCCCGCGTCCGGATCATGACGGCACCCCCTATCCTCCCATCATCGGCGCGCTCTGGCCGATCGCGGGGCCGCTGAGGGGGCAAAGCTGCTGGAGGGCTAGGCTCCAGGGCTGCTATGTCGCTCGATGCGGCCGGCTCGACGCCCAACAGCCGGTCGATGTGATCCTGCAGCGCCTGAATGCTCGCCGACGGGTGGCTGGCGTCGTAAGCCCCTGCGTCTTCAGGTTCGCCGATGACGACCGGTGACGCCGGTCGGCCGACGAGACGATCAAGCACTTCTTTGGCGGCCGCCACGTCGCCGTTTTTGGCCCTCTCGACCATCTTGGCCACGATCGCCTTAACATCCTCGTCGGTCACAGCGGACATTAGTGCTGAGCGGACTTCCTGGACTCGCTTGGCGTGCGGGTTGCCTTTGCCAAAGGTGTTGTTGGGCGTGAACCGCCCTTGCGAATCCCGACCGTTAGACGCCGCAGGTGACGGCGCTAGACGAGTCTCAATCATGGAAAGACCCCTGGTTTGGTGTGCGTGGGTGGGCGCCGGCCGCTGAACAGACCGAAGCAACGATACCTGCGCGGATCGGGTCCGGCAGCGTGGGCCAAGCGTCGATAAGGGTCTTCAATCCGGCGTCGTTCGGCTCGATTTTTGTTATTTTGGTACAAGCTGGGGTACAAGCGGCGGAGGTGATCGACGTAACCTCATTACTTGCAACACTTGGATCAGTGGTATACTTCGTTCGGGACGAAGAGGTCGCTGGTTCAAATCCAGTCACCCCGATTGCTGCGTAGCGGCGATGAGTAGGGGAGCGGAGAACAGCCTTGGAAAGCAGGTCGTTTGGCCTGCATCATTTTTTGCTGGGGAAACGTTTGGCAGAACCTCGTTTTTGCCTATGGAGCTAAGTCATGTCGCCAACGGTTGGGCCAAAGAAACGGCGAACCCAATCCGATTTTGTGGCAGCGGAGCAGATCAAAGGCATCCTCCGCGGTTGGGAGAAGACCGAGCAGGAGCGGATCATCCGTTGGGTCAGCGAGAGCCTTGGTCTTGCTGTGACGCCGGGCACGACGGGCGGGCATGTGCCGCCGCCGATGCCATCGGTGCCGCCGTCTTCCGCACGTATGAGACGTCACAGGCGTGCTGTGCCTGCGGGCGGGCCCCTGAAGGGCATCGAGGCGTTCGTAAGCGAAAAGAAACCCAAGAGCGATCAGCAGTTCGCCGCGGTGGTCGCGTATTTTTATGGCTTCGAGGCTCCGCAGGCCGAGCGCAAGGACACGATCACCTCGGCTGACCTGCAGGAGGCAGCGCATCTTGTGGGATGGCGGCGTTTCCGGCAGCCCTCGGTGACGCTCAATAACGCGGTGAGTCAGGGCTACCTTGATCGTGTGGGGCGTGGAACCTTTCGCCTGAACCCCGTGGGCGAGAACCTGGTGGCCACGACGTTGTCTGGTCCGGTCGGCGAGGGAGCTGGCCCGCGGCCAGCAAAGAAGCGGCGTGCGAGAAAGAAAACAGCTAAGAAGCAGGGTAAGAAACCCGCAGCGGTGTGAGCGATGTATTAAAAACCAGATTTGTAGAGCCAAGCTCCACCCTACTACGTTATGTATCTCGTCCAGGTTTGGGCTAAGCCACCGATCAGTCTCAGCACCCCTTTAGTTTTGGGTAGTGATCGTTCGATCAGCATCAGAGCAGTGCGAGCTGAGTTTCCAGGATTGCATGGAAGTGTGAAGAGCCCTGCAACTTTGATCGAGACGAAGGCTACTTCCCTTGAACTCGAGGCGGACCATTCCGAAGATTTTGCGCGCATTGGTCGCGTATTAGCAAGACTCTCATTTTCCATGCTTACTCCCTTTCATGTGATCTGCGCGCGGATAGTGCCGTCAGGGCTCAAGGAGGGAGATAAGGCTAAAGAAGTTTATTTCCCAGGACCGCCGCCCGGTATTAGCCTTCATATGACAAAGCTGGGATTTCGCAAAAGTACATCGCTAAATCCGGCGATTCTGGAAGGGCAACTAGCGCCTAAGATCGACCAAGCGATATCGTGGTTCTTGAAGGGTATCTCAGCTTCCAATCCCTTGGAACAAGTCACCTACCACTGGATTGGACTCGAGGTTCTAGCTCCTCTGGTCGACGGTCCTTGGTATTGTTCTAAGTGTCATCAAGATGTGACTGAATGTCCCCATTGTCATGCACCAACAAAGGGGCCGAAATCGGTACGTACAGTTCGTGACTTCTTAGAAAAACAACTGGGTGTGCCCCGGGCAGAGTATAGCGAGCTCTACCGTCTCAGGTGTCAGATCACACACGGTAAGCTTGGAATGGATCTTAGTGGAACTGACGTTGCTTCGAAGAACGCATACCGCATCCAGCAACTACTTCTCGAAGCCATTAAACGCGAACTTAATTGGCCTAGTGACGGACCACCTAATGCGGCGCCTGAAGGAATTACGTTTGTTGGGGTGCCCGCCTTGTTGATCACCGATGTCACAGTCCGCGGACCTGCCTACTACGACCAACCATGCGATTCCTCGAACGACGCACCCTCAGTCGGTAGGACAGGCCGTTGAGTTGCATTATTCTGCCGTGAAAAGATTCAGCAGAATGGTGTCATGCCCTACGGAAGAATTAGAGATTTGGCGGGGCCAAGCCCCGCCCTACGAAAGGTCCGCACCGCAGACCCCACGGATCCTTGGCAGGACCATGTCCTGCCCTACCGAATTGATCAAATTCTCCGGCTAGGGTGGGCCGGTAACCCTTCGCTGTCCTCATCGATCGGTCGGCTGGGTGCTCGGTGGTGAAGGTTGGCCAAATCGCTGGCGGGCTTTTTCGACCTTGGGCAGGGCGTTGATGCGGACGTAGGGGTCGCCCGGGTGCAGGCGGACGTAATCCTGGTGGTATGACTCGGCGGGGTAGAAGGCGTCGAGGGGCTCGAGGGTGGTGACGATCGGGCGATCGAATTTGCCGCTCTTTTGCAGCTTTTGGATGTAGGCTTCGGCGGCGGCTTTCTCGGCGTCGTTGGCGTAGAAGACGGCGGAGCGGTATTGCCGACCCGTGTCGGGGCCCTGTCGGTTCAGTTGGGTGGGGTCGTGGGCGACGGTGAAGAACACTTCCAGCAGCTTCTCGTAAGTGATCCGGGCCGGGTCGTAGGTGATGCGGATGGCCTCGGCGTGGTCGGTGCGGCCTGAGGAGACCGTGCGGTAATCGGCGTCGGCTGCGGTGCCGCCGGCGTACCCGGAGGTCACGTCGGCCACGCCGTCGAGCTGCTCGAAGACGGCTTCGGTGCACCAGAAGCAGCCGCCGGCGAACACGGCCTGGGCCAAGTTGGGCGGTGCGGAGGCGGCGTCGCCGGTGGGCGGGTTTGTCGCTTTGGCTGCGGGGTCCACCAGGTTTGCCAGTTGGTCAGCCGGCGTGAACGCCAGCGAGGCGGAGTTCATGCAGTAGCGTAAGCCTGTGGGGGCGGGGCCGTCGTCGAAGACGTGTCCGAGGTGGGCGCCACAGCGCGGGCAGTGCACCTCGGTGCGGGTCATGCCGTGGGTGTGGTCGGCCTGTGCAGCGACGTTTTCGGGGGCGATAGGCTGGTAGAAGCTGGGCCAACCTGTTCCCGAGTCGAACTTCGCTGCCGCGTCGAACAGCGGGAGCCCGCAGCCCACGCAGGTGTAGACGCCCGAGTCGTGGTTGTGGAGCAACTGGCCGGTGAACGCCCGTTCGGTGCCTTGCTGGCGGGTAACCTGGTATTGCAGGGGGGTTAACTGTGCTTGCCATTGATCGTCGGATTTCACGACGCGGGCTGAGGGGACCGGGCCGACCAGACGTCCGTTGGAATCGAAGACGCGGACTTTCACGGTGACCTCCTGGGTGTGGGTTGGGTGGTCGGGGTCTTGCTGGTGCTGGGGTGGTGGTGTGGATGGGAGGGTCGCTGAGCTTGGTGAAGATACCTCCGCGTCGCAACCGAAGGCGGCCAGGGCGATCGCGGCCAACACCCATACGGCGATATTGGTGCGGGATGACATGATTAACTCTAGCATCGGCATGTCCCGAGAAATTTTCAACGGCGGCTGCTCTTCCCGGCTGGGGAGCACTCGGCGGTATCGGAAATCCAGGGTGTCGCCGCGGGCGTGCGGGGCGATTCTTGGTCTTTCACGAGCGGTTCTTAGGGCTGGTTAGGGATCGCTGCCTAGGCGGTTTGTGCTGGTGGTGATGGGGGGGAGGGTCGTGTTGCCTCTGGGCAAGTGCTCGGTGGATGGGACCGTGCGATGGGGTGGCTGCTTTCGTTGGCGAATCGTTGGTTTGTTAGAAGTAGTTTCCTAACCCCCCTCTCCCGACTCGGGAGAGGGTTGGGGTGAGGGACGGACCGGTGATTTTTCGGAGGTTTGACCCCACACCCCCCCAGACCCCACAACGGGGGAGGGGGGTTAAAAAACGGTTTAAACCGGGGTGATGCCCATGCGGGGGGGGGTCAGGTGATAGCCCCGTTCTGGGGACCCCCGGG
>JAJUHR010000229.1 GCA_029267795.1 Planctomycetota bacterium | reverse complement strand
TGCTTCCCCAGCGGGCTTGGCGATCGCGGCCAGATTGGGGGCCGGGGCGATCCTCTTCCACCCCGGCTGACCCGCGTCGATCAACGCCAACCCTTTCATCCGTAGAGCGCTTTCCAGCAAACCCAGGAGCGAGCTGTCGGGAACGGTCGTCGGGGCTTTGATCGTCACCAGCCGGTTTCCGATCTGCTCGTCGTATAAGATGTTCAGCCCCAGCCTCTGGCTGACGTAATCCACCAGGACCTTCAGCTCCATGTTTTCGGGGAAATTTAAGAGGATGCCGGCGGATTTGTCGGCGGCTGGCTGATTCTCCGAGGCACCGCGGGCAGGGCAAGCCAACAGCGCCGCTAGCGCAGCCAGCCCGATCCTTCGGTACATCCACCCTTTGGCGCCCATCTACGATCCCCCGCCAGTACCAATGCGAAGAGGCCGATCGGTCGGTCGGCTGTTCGCGAAGCGCAATCGTCACGCCATCTCGACTTTGCCGGATGGCTTTGATTCACTGCAAGCGGGTCAGCGAGAGCGATCACGCATTCTTGCTTGCATGCGCCGTGAAGGCTTCGATCGGCCTACTCTGTCTTCTGCTCATTGTACCCGTGCACCTGAGCGCAGCAGCACCGGTCTTCGCAGCTTTTTTACCGGCCTGGAACTAAATCGTTTTTCGCTTGGTGAAATATAGAGATGGCTGGGGCCCGTCGCTGCGCTGGACCCTAGCGCGCGGCGATGCCCCGGTTTTTTGTAAGCCCGGGCCTGATGATTCAGATTGGGCCCTGGTGGAGCCAAGCGGCTCCACGGCCAGCCCCGGCACTTTAGATAAGCCCAAACGAAAAATATCTATTCGAAAAAATCCAACCTGTCGTAAAAAGTTTCCTCGCCCGCTGTGGATCGTGACCCTTGGAATCACGGACGGACCAGGACACATAATACCAAAACATACTTTTTATAATCTATTGCAAAAACTTATCTTGCGATGCAACGTCAAAAATAAGTTATTGACATGGAGAGTCGAATCGGGTACCTTGGAGCACGTTGCGATAGGGCGCCTATTGCAGCGATCCAGGCCCCCGTGAGAGAACACCTAAGACGTCCTTTCGCGCATCTTTGTCCGTGGGGAGCAGGCGAGTTTGCATAGCAATAGCACCTACTTCTGATCTTCTCCGCCGGTTGATCGGGGGTGGCTGAGTCCTGAGAGGGGGTGGGCAATGGTATCTGCCCGGGTTCAGCCTCAGAGAAAGAGGCGGCTTACCTTTATCAAGAGAACGGGAAGGCGTCGGTCGGCTTCACTTCGAGAGCCTTCCTTTCTTGACCACGTCCAATTTGCCAACGGCAGGGACCCGCCCCTGGCCATGGAAACGGGTCCGCCCCTCCCCTGGGCTCCTTGCTGTGAAATAACAGTCTCGCTTGTGGATCGCAAAACAAAAGTTGGGGGGAATAGGCTACGAGTTCGATCCGCGTAAGCGACCGGTTGTAAGCGGGATTTCGCGTTTGATCAGGACGATAAGCGGCAACACAGAACGACGTTGTCAAAACACAGGAGGATTAAGCGATGAGTTCCCACAAGATTCGTATGGCGGTCATCGCTTGGATGATTCTTGGCTTTGCCGGGGTATTGACCGCCACGGCTCAAGTTCAGATTTCGGGCCCCTTGTCCAACTTCGATGTCCGTTACCCACCCAGCCAGCCGAACGACCTGGAGATCATCCTCTACGGCGACGGCCTGAGCGCCAAAGACATTTTGAGCACCTGGGTCAACGCGTTTTGGGGCGCGCCGGACTCCATTACTGAAGAGGTGAACAACGACCCAACCTCGCCGGCTTTCGGCCTGGATTGTGTGATCATCCGCTACAAGGGCCCGTCTCTACCCAACCAAGTCGGTCAGAATTTGCACTTCGGCGTGTCGCTGCGCCCCTGGGCGGTGGTGGCCCATCAGGAAGTGTGGTGGACGAAGGACGGGGTTCGGCTCGTGCGGCCATGCGACCCCCACATCACCTGGATATGTACCACCAGGCATTGGCTGATCTGTATCGCCAACCCCACTCCGCTGCCAATCTACATCTATGGCTGCAGGTGGTTCCCGATCCCGACAGGCATCCCTCTGCCTCCGCTCACCGCGTTGAATACCAACATCGACCCGGGCGTGATCAACCAGGATTGGGTCCGCCTCCCGCTGCCCGGTGGACAGCCGACGTTCTGCATCCCACCCTGGTGCAGGATTTACATCCGGATCCCGATCACCACCTGGCGACCGATCGTGTTCCAGATCGCGGCACGGAACATCCCATTCGATGACCCGCGGCTGCCGCTGACCGCAGATACACCTCCGAATCCGAACGACGTGAGGTTGGTCGAGGACCCCACGGGGGCGCCTGAGCTCATCGGAACCATGGCGATCCTGACCACCCGGCCAGCACACGGCGTGCTTCCCGACCTGAACTGCGATGGGCTAGTCAATATCCGCGACGTCATCGTGGGCATCCGGCCGAACTTCGGTTTCATGAGCGAAGACATCTTCCCGCCGGACCCGGGGCCTTGGAAGGGTGATTGATCGATTTGCAGTCGGCGTTTTGAACCAAACTTATTGCTGAGGAAGAAACATGAGAATCCAAAAAACACTTCTGGCTTTTGTTGCAGTGGCCGCGATGCCTCTGGGCCAGTCCGCTTTCGGGACTGTGACCGTGTCAGTGGATATGGATACGGTCACCGCAGGGGTCCAGGACACCCGTATCGTCGCCCCGGGGGATGCTTTCAGCGTGGACTTGCTGATCGACATCGACGCCGGCGGCCTGTCGGGTTACAGCGTCTCGGCCGATATTGACAGCGTCGAGCTGACGGTGGGCACCGCGACGGAACACGCACCCGCTCCTTACTTCAACGTCACCGGGGGGGTTGCTTCCACGGTCGCCACCCGAGTCTCAGAATTCGAGGGGGCTACGTTCACGATCCCTGCACCTTCGAGCACGACAATCAAGATCGGGACGATCGATTTCACGGTGCCGCTGGGCGGGGCGATCGACGATGGGTTGGCGGACGTGACTCCCGGGTTAATCTCGGTTAATGACCTGCTCCTGGATAACAATGGCTTGGACGTGGTCGGACCCGTGTTCAACCCGGGCTACGTGGTCCCAATCCCGGAGCCGGGCACGCTCGCACTGCTGGCCTTTGGCAGCGGGATCCCGTGGCTGCGACGGACCCGACGCGGCGCGTGACTACGTCTTCTTCTGGGCCCTGGAGCCGCGCATCCGGCTTGGTGGTGCGCGGCTCTGGGCCGGGATCGTGGGACCACCGGTCTAAGACAAGCGAATACAAGACCGATCGCTCGATTCGACACACCCTTGAGAACATTCAAGGGTGTGTTTTTGCTTTGGTAGGGATCGGAAAATCATGGGCCGGCATCCGATCGCTTCCGACCGCATTCGACAGGCCCTGAAAACCGAAAGTTCTTTCTCGCGGCTGGAGGAATCAAATCAAAAAAAACCGACCCGACACTACGGCGAATGTCAAAAAAAACAGGAGAAAACCATCAAAAAAGACTAGGCGCAGTTCGTAAAGCGATTACAATGTTTGAAAGTGGTAGACGCTGCGCTTTCAGTGTTGAGAGGCGAAGAGACACAGCAGCTGGTTTTTGTGAATCTCAAGCGGTGTGGGAGCGCGCCGCTCGAAGACGCAGAGTTGGGTGTAGCCATTTCACTAAAGCCCGTGCCGTGAGCTCTAAGGATCAGTCGGGCCACACCAATTAGTTGGGCAGCCTCGATTAAGGAGATGGTGTCATGCGGCAATGGGGGCGGATAGCAGCAGCGGTATCGTTGTTTGTGGCCGGGGGTGCAGCGCACGCCGGCGTGATGTTGCACTTCGATAAGGACAATTACGAGTTGATCCTCGGCGACCCGGTTCGCCAGACCGCGCAGGTTCATGTGCTTCTGGACGCGGACGATTCGACGCCGGAGGATCAGGTGCTCCCGCACGGGCTG
>JAJUHR010000174.1 GCA_029267795.1 Planctomycetota bacterium | reverse complement strand
GTCTTCGCCGGCACAGCCGACGCCAACCAAGCCCGCCCCGGCCGGTTGGAAGAAGCCGCCGCTTCCGAAGCCGGCCGGCCGCAAGCCCCCACTACCATCGAAATCGAGCCGGCGCCCCCTCCGGAAGAACCCGGCGATCTCCCGCAGGTGCCCCCTCCGCCCGAGCCAATGCGTCAGCCTTCGGGAGGACCACCCTCCCAAGGACCAGTTAGCCTCTCCCCCACCCCACAAGCCGGTGAACCCATCGCCCCCGAAACCGCCGGCCCGTCACACACCGCAACCACAGCAAACTCCACCCACCCATGGACCACCCCCGCCAAACCCGGACACAACCTAAGCCGTAGCCAGACACCCCCCAGCACCGCAGCAGGCCCCGAGACCGTAGAAGCCTCGGACACCCAAGCCGATCTCCTTCGCGAGTTGATCCGCCAGCGGTTAGAGCAAGCCCTGTCGACGTCGGCCGGCGAGTTCCGCTCGGACCGCCCACAGGTCAATGGCGAAGTCCCCCCTGCCCGCATAATCAAGCGCAAGACCCAGACCACCTCCGAACAGGCCCCTTCCGCGCGCGAAGGCAACGCCATCTACCGCATCGGGCCCGACGGCTTCGTCACCGAAGTGTTCCGAGAGTCGGTCATGATCCTTGATTTGATGGAGGACCCCTCCGACAGCGACAAGTTGCTGGTCGCCACGGGCAACGAGGGCGAGCTGTTCTTAGTCGACCCAGCCGCCGAAGAAACCAGCATCCTCGTCGACCTGGAGCCCCAGCAGATCCCCCGGATGACCCGCGACGCCGCCGGCCAAGTCCTGCTCGGCACCGCCAACCCGCCCAGCCTGCTGCGCCTCGAGACCGGCTTCGCCCCCCAGGGCACGTACACCAGCCCCGTGCTCGATGCCAACCAGGTCAGCCTCTGGGGCAAGATGCACTTGACCGGCATCACCCCGCCGGGCACCACGATCGCGGTGCAAACCCGAGCCGGAAACGTCCAAGACCCCGACCAGGCCGCTTGGTCTGCCTGGTCCGCCCCCGTGGTCCTGGAGCACAGCCCCGCTGCCCTGGCACTGACGCCTCGCCTGGTCCCGATCGTCAGCCCCCCAGCGCGGTTCCTGCAATACCGCCTGACGCTGGTTGGCGACGCCCGCACTACCTCCGTGGTTGACCGCGTCCAGATCGCCTACGTCGTGCCCAACCTTAAGCCCCAGGTCACCGGCATCCGCGCCAGCTACTCCCCCGATGGGGAACCCTCCTCCGAGGCGCCCAACAATGGCGCTTACCCCCAGCCACCCACGCGGCCCAACCTGCAGATCGACTGGGAGGCCGACGACCCCAACGGCGACCAGCTGCTCTTCACCCTGGAGTACCAACCCGAAGGTTCCGGCAAGTGGCTGCCGCTGGCGCGCGACCTGCAAGAAACCAGCTTCCAGTGGGACACCCGCCACGTTCCCGATGGGCGCTACACCCTCCGGGTGATCGCCGCCGACAGCCCCGACAACACCCCCGATATGGCCAGCAAATCGATCCGGCTCAGCGACCCGGTCCTGGTCGACAACACCCCCCCGGCCCTGCGACTGCTCAGCCAGCGCGTCGATGCCGACACAGCCTCCATCACCGGCATCGTCACCGATGCGCTCTCGCCGATCACCGCCATCCACTATTCGGTCGATTCCGACGAGCTCTGGCAGCCGGTCGCCGCGGACGACCTGATCTACGACTCGCCACGCGAAACGTTTACGGTTACAATCCCCAATCTGTCGCCGGGGCAGCACGCGGTCACGATCCGTGTGACCGACAGCCGGGGCAACGCGTTGTACCAGGCGGTGTTCATCGAAGTCGGCGAAAAGTAACCGCAACCGCAAGGCCCGGCCCCCCATCGAGATCGGAGCAACCGCACCCATGTCCACGCATTACCACAAGAAACGCAGCCTCATCAAACGCGCCCGCAAGCTCGGCTTCCGCGCCCGCATGCGCACCAAGAACGGCCGGCAGACCCTCAGCCGTAAACGCCGCGCCGGCCGCTCCGTCAACGTCCGACCCCTCTGACCCTCACCACCCCCCCCGCGGCCCCTCGCAGGCCGGGGCTTTGCCCCGCCGAATCTTTACCTCGTCGTAGGATGCGCTACGCGCCCCATGCATAGGGCGGGTCAAGCGCAACGGACCCCCCATTTATTAACCTGTGCTGGGTGCCTGGGGCTAAGCGCAGCGTGCCCCAGTTTTGTAGGGCGGGGCTTTGCCCCGCCGAGGTTCGTAAGGTGCCCTGAGCGCACCACCCCACCGACCCTGGTTCAACGCCTCGCTCCCCAACCCGCCTCCCGATTCGATTGCCCGACCCTTCGCCGATCTGTTACACTCCCTCCCCCATTCACGCACACCACACACCCGCCCACACTCATAAGGCAACGACCCATGAACTTCGAAATCGAAATCATCCACGCCCGACAGGTGCTCGACAGCCGCGGCAACCCCACCGTCGAGGTCGAGGTGTTCCTGCAAGACGGCACCGCCGGCCGGGCCATGGTCCCCAGCGGCGCCAGCACCGGCGAGCACGAAGCCGTTGAGCTCCGCGACAACGACCCCAAGGCCTACCTCCGCAAAGGCGTCCTTAAGGCCGTCAACAACGTCAACCAGGCGATCGCCCCACGCCTGATCGGCATGGACAGCCGCGAGCAGGAAGCCATCGACGCCGCGATGATCGAGCTCGACGGCACCCCCAACAAAAGCCGGCTCGGCGCCAACGCCATCCTCGGCGTGTCGATGGCCGTCGCCCACGCCGCCGCCAAGGCCTCACGCCTCCCCCTGTACCGCTACCTCGGCGGCAGCGCCGCCAAGGTCCTCCCCGTACCGATGATGAACATCCTCAACGGCGGCAAGCACGCGGACAACAACGTCGACTTCCAGGAGTTCATGGTCCAACCCTGGGGCTTCGAAACCTTCGCCGACGCCCTGCGCTGCGGCGTCGAAATCTACCACGCCCTGAAGAAAGTCCTCGCAACCCGCAAACTCTCCACCGCCGTCGGCGACGAGGGCGGCTTCGCCCCCAGCCTCGCCGACAACGAAGACGCCCTGAAGGTCATCGCCGAGGCCGTCGACGCCGCCGGCTACTCCCTCGGCAAACAGGTCTACGTCGCCCTCGACCCCGCCACCAGCGAAATGTACGACACCAAGAAAGGCGGCTACGTCTTCTTCAAGAGCAACCCCGGCAAGGTCTTCTCCAGCGACGAAATGATCGATTACTGGGCCAATTGGTGCTCCCGCTACCCCATCCGCTCCATCGAGGACGGCCTGGCCGAAAACGACTGGGACGGCTGGCGCAAACTCACCGCCCGCCTCGGCGAAAAAGCCCAGCTCGTCGGCGACGACCTGTTCGTCACCAACCCCAAGTTCCTTAAGCGCGGCATCGACTCCCGCACCGCCAACGCCATCCTCGTCAAGGTCAACCAGATCGGCACCCTCAGCGAAACCTTCCAGGCCGTCAACCTGGCCATGCGCCACGGCTACAACGCCGTCCTCAGCCACCGCTCCGGTGAAACCGAGGACTGCACCATCGCCGACATCGCCGTCGCCACCAACTGCGGCCAGATCAAGACCGGCGCCCCCTGCCGCAGCGACCGCAACGCCAAATACAACCAGCTCATCCGCATCGCCGAAGACCTCGGCCACACCGCCGTCTTCGCCGGCGCATTCTGCACCGAATGATCCAGACTCGTAGTAGGGTGCACTGTGCGCACCACTCGTCAGGCAGATCATCGACCTGCCAATGAGGGTTGTGGGGCGAGTCAAGCGCAGCGGACCCGCCAAACGTGAAGCCTACGGAGTGCACTCCGTGGGCTTTTCGCAAGGTCGGGCTCGGACCTCACACCCTGCCGTTTCCCACCCCTGCCGCGCCCCGATAACCTTGTGGCATGGCCGAACCTTCAAAAAAGAAGTTCCGCTGGCGATGGGCCGCCACCAGCCTGCTGATCACCACCTCCCTGGCGTTCCCCCTCTCGTACCTGGCGATCCCTCCCCTGGCCCGGTGGTATATGCTCAGCAAGCTCACCGATCCCGACTCGGCCCAGCGCGAGCGGGGATTGAACTTCCTGATCCAGCGTGCACCGAAGAACCCATCCCTCGTCACCGGCGCAATCCGCCGCCTCGCCCAAGCCGACGACGAAAACTTCCTGCAGATCGCCGGCGCCTTGGACCACGTCAGCCTCTGGCAGCGCCCATCGATCCCGGACGGCCTGTGGCTCCGTTGGCTCGCCATGATCGCCTCGGACAAGTCCGCCGCGGTGCGCGTCCTGGCCGCGCAGCGCCTGGCCGAGGCAGCCGATCTGGCCGCCGACCCGCGCATGATCAGCATATCCAACGCCCTGCTCCAGGACCCGGACGCCGAGGTCCGCTACAACGCCCTCGTCGCCGCCGTGCAGTTGGGCCGCCGCGCAGATGGCCCGGACACCCCTTACCGCCCGCTGCTCGCCCGCGCCGCGTCAGACCCGGACTCGACGATCGCCCGTCACGCCTGGATCTTTTGGGGCTTGTTCGGCTGGCCCGACCCCCCGCAAGTGAACACCCTCGCACTACCCGAAGACGTCGCCCAAGCCTTCGTCTGGGCTTGGGGACGTGGCAACCGGCACGACCCCACCGCCGCGATCCAGCTCTGCTACGACGCCGGCGCCCCGTCCCCCCTGCGAGAGATGGCCATCTACGCCCTGCACAGCAGCCCCCACGAGGCCGCCGTGACAGCCCTGAAGCAACACGCGCTGGTCGGCCAGGGGTTCCCCGCCACCATGACCAGCCTCATGCACTGGCGGGCCCTGCTGGCGCTGCCGGATTCGGCGTGGGAGCAGGCAGCCCGCGAGGC
>JAJUHR010000069.1 GCA_029267795.1 Planctomycetota bacterium | reverse complement strand
CGGAATGCCTTGGGCGACCAGACCCACGAAGCCGTCATCGACGGCGACAGCTTGTCCTTCACGTGCACCAGGCTCGGGCCGACGCGCTTGATGTCCAGGTCGTCCTTGAGGCCCTCCACCGAGTGGCAGTTGACGCACCCTAGCTGCGCAAACAGCAGCCGCCCTTCGAACAGCCGTGGGGCTGCGTCCTTGAGATCGAACACCTCAGTGTGGCATTTGTTGCAGCTGGACTCGAGGTACTGCACCTGGTGCATGGGCTTTTCCCAGTCCATGTAGTGCACCTGGGCCCAGTGATATTGCCTGGCCCAGTACTCAGCCTGGGGGACGGCACGGCGTGGGTGCTCCGGGTCGTCGGGGCTAAGGTAAGCCAGTTCGCTCACCTCTGGTTCGCGCTGTGGAGCAAAGGGGGCCGGGTCGCTGGCGTCCGCGAGGTTCAGGTCGTCGTGCGTGTACCGCACCTCGGCCAGTGACGGTGACGCCTCGGCGTGCTCGTGCGAGGCGGCCGCCGCTTGAGCCGGCGCCGCAAGCGATCCTTGCGACCACGCCGTAGCCGACTCCCTGGACCGCGGTTCCTCCCGGGTGGTCTTCCCGGGTTCCAACAATGCTTCGGGCACCGGGGCCCCCGTCTCCACGTCCACCCACAGATCGCGCGGGGTGTGCGCCGCGTGCGTGAAGTCGGTCTCTTGGCCCGACCCCTCGTGGCACGAGGTGCACCCCATCGTCTTCATCGGATGGGCGGATTCGGCCTCGACGAATAAATTCAGCTTCGGGTGGGCCAGCAGCACGGGGTTGGCACTGAGCAGCGGCTGGTGGCGCTTGCTTCGGTACCCGTTGAACTTGGCGATCAGGGCGTGGCGGTAGTGATCCTCGAGTTGCCCCCATTGCTCTTCACCGAGCGCCTTGCGGAGCAACCGCTTCACGTCCTCGACGTAGTACCGCAGCGGCACGTACCACTGCTCGCGTGAGATCGTGTCGTCCCCCAATTCGCGCAGCGCGATGCGATCCAATTCGGCTTGCAACTGCTGGTTGGAGGCCAGGGCCGGCATCCCGGCGCTGGCGCGTACGGCGTTCACCGCCTCCCTGGCCTGGGTCTGCAGTTCGCTCAAGGCTTTTTCCAGGCCCGCCAGCCTCGCGGCGCTCTCCCAGAACGCCCGCATCACGGCCGGGTGGGAGATCGAGTCGACGTTCTGTCCTTCGAACGAGGCCAGCTGCCGCTCGACAAACATCAGCAGGTTGGACTGTTCAAACGCCGGCTTGTCGATGTTCACGTGGCAGGTGACGCAGCGGTCGACCGTTTCGACCGACAGGAAGTTCAGGTCGACGCGGATGTCGGGCGTAACGACCTGCTGCACCTTTTCCGAGGGGTTGAACCAGTCCAGCAGGGGGGCGTTGCGGATCTTTTCACTGAGCGCCGCCAACCCCTTCGGATCGAGCTGACCGAGCTTCTCACGCAGTGTGTCACGCGTGCGTGTCAGATTGGCGATCTGTTTCTGCGCGTCGGCCAGCTGCGCTTGGGCTTGGCCCAACCGGCTGGTCAGCGAGGTGATCTGTTGATCCAACTCCACCAGGCGGGCCGCGTTCACATCGTACCGTTCCTGCAGGTCCGCCAGTTCGGACCGCAGACGCACCACCTCGGGCGAGTCCGCCCCGTATTCGAGGATCGCCCGTTCCATCTGTTGGGTCTTGGGGCCGATCTCTCCCTTGATCGTCGCGGTGGGCAGCGTGAGCTTGTTCTTCTCCTGCTGGGCGGCATCGAGCTCCGACTGGAAGCGGAGGATCTCTTCGTGCGGCAGGGCGCCCTCAAGGGTCGCGATCTGATTTTCCAGCCGGCGGAGCTCCTGCTCCTGCTGAGCGCTGATAGCCCGCTCCGCCGCATCGGCCGTCATCGCCGTGTCCCACACCCGCGACTCGCGCTGATGGGTGCGCCATGGGCGCGTGTGATCGGCCAAGACCAGCCAGGTGACGGACCCAAACAAAACCAGCGCCGAGGCCAGAAACACCAGGTTGAGTGTGCGGGTATTCCGAAGGGTGTCCGTAGGGACAGGCATGCCACGCTCGCTTTTAGGTCTCGGCTTAGCCGTTCCGAGAACGGCCGGGCGACGCCGGGCTGTTCCGCGGCCTCCAACGCCCGGTTAACGGCAGCTCCGTTACCCCCGGGCAGAACCGCCGAAAGCTCCTTGAAAAAACAGCCTACGCGTTGCAGGGGCTCGGGGTTAGAACCGGTACGCACCCGATGGCGATCGATTCCATTCGGTCCAGGCGCATTGGGTATCTCAGCAGGCAGGTCTTTTACGGTTTTTTCCCGCAATGTGCAAACCCCCATCCTTGGGGGCGGCTATAATACAAACCATGATCTGCCTGGCTACCTATAAGAGCCTTCTGATCCGACGGATTATTATGATGATCGGCGCCATGCCACGGTAGGGTGGGCCTGCGAGCCGGCGTGCCCATGGTCAACCCTGCCGAGCGGCAGGGCTTTTTTTTGTCCGGCTCGGGCGGTGCCCTGGTGGCCGCCTCCCCAGAGAGTTCTCTCCCGCATGAACGAGCTTCGACTCCGACGCATCGAGATCTACGACACCACTCTGCGTGATGGCACGCAGGGGGAAGGGGTGGCTCTAAGCCTCGTCGACAAGCTGCAGATCGCCCAGCACCTGGACGCTCTGGGCGTGGACTACATTGAAGGCGGCTACCCGCTATCCAACCCCAAAGACGAGGCGTTCTTCGCCGAGGCCCGCAAGCTCCGCCTGCAGCACGCCCGGCTGTGCGCATTCGGCATGACCCGCCGCCGAGGCAGCTCCGCCGACGCGGACCCCGGCATGCAGGCCCTGGCGGCGGCGCAGGCCCCGGTGATCACGATCGTCGGCAAGACCTGGGACCTGCACGTCGACGAGGTGCTCCGCGTCAGCCGGCAGGAAAACCTCGACATGATCCGCCAGTCCGTCGCGTTCTGCAGGCAGCACGCCCGGGACGTCTTCTACGACGCCGAGCATTTCTTCGACGGCTACCGCGCCAACCCTGACTACGCCCTGCAAACGCTCCGCGCCGCGATCGAAGGCGGCGCCAGCCGCCTGATCCTCTGCGACACCAACGGCGGGTCGCTGCCGAGTTGGGTCAGCCGCGTCGTTTCCGAGGTCGGGCAGGCCTTGAGCGACTACCGCGGCGGCCTGGGCATCCACACCCACAACGATTCGGGCCTGGCGGTCGCCAACTCGCTGGCGGCGGTCGAGGCCGGGTGTATTCAAGTCCAGGGCACCATCAACGGCATCGGTGAACGCTGCGGCAACGTCGACCTGACCACCGTCGTCGCCAACCTGCGCCTCAAAATGGGCTACGACTGCCTCCGCGGCGACTCGCTGGCCCGTTTGACCGAGACCAGCCGGTTCGTCTACGACCTAGCGAATATGAACCTGGTACCCAACCAGCCGTTCGTCGGCTCGGCCGCGTTCGCCCACAAGGGCGGCATGCACGTCCACGCGGTCCAGCGCGTCGCCCACAGCTACGAACACGTCGAGCCGCATCGCGTCGGCAACACCCGCCGGTTCCTCATCAGCGAGCTCAGCGGCGCCAGCAACATCGCCGCCACCCTCGGCGACAAATTCCGCATCTCCGATAACAAAGCCCTGCAACGCCAAATCCTCGAGCGCGTGCAGGACCTGGAAAACCAGGGCTACCAGTTCGAAGCCGCCACCGCCAGCCTCGAACTGCTCGTGCACGAGGCCCTCGGCACACGCCCCAAGTTCTGGCACCTCGATCACTACCGCTGCACGATCCTGAAGCGCGATGGCTGCCCACCCGTCACCGAGGCCACGGTCAAACTTCGGATCGGCGGATCCTCGGTGCACCAGGTCGCCGAAGGCGATGGCCCGGTCAATGCCCTCGACGCTGCCCTGCGTAAATGCCTGGCCCAGGCGTACCCCCAACTGGCGCAGGTGCACCTGCGCGACTACCGCGTCCGCGTCGTCAACCCCACCGCAGAGTCCGCCGCCAAGGTCCGCGTCGTCGCGGAATTCGCCGCCCGCAAGCCCTCCGATGGGCCCGACGCCTCACCGGTCAAATACTTCAGCACCCTCGGGGTCAACGAGAACATCGTCGACGCCTCTTGGCAGGCTATCACCGACGCCTTCGATTACCACCTGGTCGAATCCGGCACCCCCCCGGCCGCATAGGGACATGTTTTTCGAAAAAGGGTCCCCCGGCGACCCGCTGGCCGGCCAGATTTGATCGGATAGAATGCTCGGCCACGGTTTGTCGGCGGTGGGTTCGATTGGAGGAGACGGCACCCCCCCTCGCCAGGCAGGCCGCTGCAGCGCCCGTAGCTCAATTGGACAGAGCATCAGACTACGGATCTGAGGGTTGCAGGTTCGACTCCTGCCGGGCGCGTTGGTCGTTCGTAGGGCTGCGGGGGTCTGCCTGTGGGCTTTCTCCCCGTTCCCTCGCGGCCGCCGCCACGCCTACGAGGCCCCGATGCAGCCTCTCAAATCAACCACCACCGCTCCCCACCTGCGCACGGCCCTGCCCGCCGGGGAGCACCGCAGAAGTTACAAATACTTCGACCTGGTGATGGCCGGTTTTGTCACCGTGCTGTTGTGCTCGAACCTCATCGGCCCGGGCAAGGTTTGCCGGCTGTTCGGCTTCAGCTTCGGGGCCGGCAACCTCTTCTTCCCCATCAGCTACATCTTCGGTGACATCCTCACCGAGGTGTATGGCTACGCCCGCGCCCGCAAGGTCATCTGGGCCGGGTTCGGGGCGATGGTCTTCGCCACCGTCATGGGCCTGTTCGTGGTGCACGTCCCGGTCGACCCCGAAGAGCCCTTCAATCAAAAGTTCCAGCCCGCTCTGGAGCTGGTGTTCGGCAGCACTTGGCGGATCGTCGCCGGCTCGATCGTCGCCTTCTGGGCCGGGGACTTTGCCAACTCGTACGTCCTAGCCAAGATGAAGCTGATCACCGAGGGCCGATTCCTCTGGGCCCGCACGATCGGCTCCACCATCGTCGGCCAGGGCGTCGACAGCCTGATCTTCTACCCCGCCGCGTTCTACGGCGTCTGGAGCAACGACAAGATCGTCCAAGTGATTATTTTCAATTGGGTATTCAAAGTCAGTGTCGAGGTCGTCTTCACGCCCATCACCTACACGATCGTCAACTTCCTCAAGCGTGCCGAGAACGAAGACTACTACGACCGCGACACAAACTTCACCCCGTTCTCCCTGCAGGACTGACCTCGATCCCTCGCGCTGTTTTCGGGCGACCAACTCGTAACGCCCGGACAACATTTTGTCTGGTTTGAACCGGCTCTCCTTGATTTCGAAGCCCACGGAGTGCACTCCGTGGGCTTCTTTTCTCACATCGCCGACACGGCCTCGACCGGAAGAACTACAACAAAATCCGACCCTCGGCCGGGCTCCGAGTGCAACGCCAGCGTCCCACCGTGCTCTTCCACGATCCGCCGCGCCGTGGGCAGGCCCAGCCCCGTGCCGGTTTTCTTGGTGGAAAAGTAAGGCTCGAAGACCCGATCGCGGTCTTCCGGGGCGATCCCTGGCCCGGTGTCGATCACGTGGATGCGCACCTCCGGCTGCCCCAGGTCGCGAGCCACTTCGGTACGCAGGATCAACTCGTTCGCCCCCCCATGAGGCCGGCCAGCCTCGCGCGCTTCGATCATCGCCTGCGTGGCATTGATCAACAGGTTCAACAGGGCCTGCTTGAGCAGCCCGCTATCGGCACCAACCGTGACCGGGGCGCCGGCCAGCTGAGTCCGAAGGCGGACCTGGGCCGCTTGGGCCTGCGGAGCGAAAAAGTCGACCAGTTCGTCGACCAGGGCGTTGATGTCCACCGGCTGCCGATCGAGTTTCACACGCCCTGCGTACCGCAAGAAGTCTTCGAGGATGTCGCGCAGCCGCTGGGTCTCGCGGGCCAGCCCACCGAAGCGACGCTGGATCCGCCCGATCAGCTCGTGGATCGTCTGGGCAGCGACCGCATCGGGAACACCCTGGCGAATACCTTGGTCCGAGGACGCGTCGTGCTCATCGGGCATAGCCCGCGACAGCTCACCCGATAGTTCGCTCAGGTCCTCTTGCAACAGCTGGACGTTCAGCCCCACGCTCGACAGGGGATTCTTGATCTCGTGGGCCAGGCCGCCGGTAAGCTTGCCCAACTCGGCGAGGCGTTCAGCGGCCCGGGCACGCGCTTCCAACCGCTGGAGCCGGCGACGCTCCCACCGTTGCGCCAAGGCCGTGGCGGGGATCGCCAGGAGCAGCCCGACAGCGATGCCAGCAAAAAACCAGATTGAGCCCATGGCCTGGGTCATTCACAGCCGGCGCGGCAAACCATGGCCCCGCAGTCGGGTTTTCCGGTAAGATCAAGGCAGCCCGGTTTAGGCCTTTTGCCGCCGATCAGGACTTCTGGCCAGCCATCGCGGTGGTGGCCGGTTTCTCCTCGCGCAGCACCGCCTTGCGGGAGAGCTTCACGCGGCCTTGTTCGTCGATCAGCAGCACCTTGACGCGGACCGTGTCGCCCACTTTCACCACGTCGGACACCTTGTCCACGTAGCCGTCCGCCAACTCGGAGATGTGGCACAGCCCGTCCTGGCCGGGCACCACCTCGATGAACGCCCCGAAATCCTTGATTGACGTGACCCGGCCGGTGTACGTCTGACCCACCTTGACCTCGGCGCACAGCTTCTCGATCTCTTCCAACGCCCGCTCGGCCTTGCCGGCGCCCACCGCTGAGATGAACACCGTCCCGTCCTCTTCGACCTCGATCGTCGCGCCGGTAGCTTCCTGGATGCTGCGGATGGTCTTGCCGCCCGGGCCGATGAGCCGGCCGATCTTGTCCGGGTGGATCGCCGTGGTGAGCATCCGCGGGGCGTAGTCACTGATCTTCGGCCTTGGGGCCGCGATCGCCGCGTCCATCACATCCAGGATCTGCAGCCGGTTTTTACGGGCCAGCTCCAACGTCTTGCGGACCTGCTGCACGGTCAGGCCACGGATCTTCAGGTCCAGCTGAATCCCCGTGATGCCCTGGCGGGTGCCCGAGACCTTGAAGTCCATGTCGCCGAAGTGGTCTTCTTCACCCTGGATGTCGGTCAGGTACACGTCCTGCGATTGGCTCCCATCCGCACCGATCAGGCCGATGCTCACGCCCGCGACCGCCGCCTTGATCGGCACGCCGGCGTCCATCAGCGCCAGCGACCCGCCGCACACCGACGCCATGCTCGACGAGCCGTTGGACTCCAGGATGTCGCTGACCAGCCGCACCGTGTAGGGGAACTGGTCCACCGTGGGCAGCACCGGGGCCAGCGACTTTTCCGCCAGCTTCCCGTGGCCGATCTCACGCCGCCCCGGGCCGGTGATCCGCTTGACTTCTCCGACCGAAAACGGGGGGAAGTTGTAGTGCAGGAAGAACTTCTCCGCGTATTCTTCCCCCAGGCCGTCGACGATCTGTTCGTCCTTGCCGGTCCCCAGCGTCACGGTCACCAGCGCCTGCGTTTCACCGCGGGTGAACAGGGCCGAGCCGTGCACGCGCGGCAGCACGCCGACCTCGCAGGAGATCGGCCGCAACGCATCGAACGCCCGCCCGTCCGTTCGCCGCCCCCCGCGGATAATCTCGCGCGTGATCCGCTCCTCCAGGTCGTGGATCGCCCGCTTCGCGTCCCGCACCTTCTGCTGCCAGCGCACGTGTTCCGCGTACGGCGCACCCTCGCTCGGGGCCGGGTACTGCGCCGTCAGGAATTGCTCGATCGCCGTGTCCACCGCCGCCTGACGCTGCAGCTTCGTCGCACCCGGCAGCGTCTTGGCGGCACGCAACGGGCCGGCGAGCTTAGACTCCACCGCAGCGACCACGTCGTCCTCCGGCAGGAACAGCTGGCCCACTTTTTCCTTGCCCGCTTTCGCCGCCAGCTGTTCGATCATCGCCACGATTTTCTTGATCCAGTCGTACCCGAACTCGATCGCCGAGGCCACCGTGCCCTCGTCCAGCTCGTGTGCGCCCACCTCGATCATGTTCAGCCCGTCGGAATGACCCGAGAGCAACAGGTCCAGGTCGCTGTATTCCATCTGGGCGAGGGTCGGCATCACGACGAATTGGCCATCGACGCGCCCCACGCGG
>JAJUHR010000289.1 GCA_029267795.1 Planctomycetota bacterium | reverse complement strand
TGCGCAAACTCGTCGGCGTGCGTGTCGGTCAGCTCCGCGCTGGAGAAGGTCGCCCCGTGGATGCCGTCGCGGCCCGTGCGACCCCCAAGCACCACGATGCGGTCGCCCGGCTGGGCTTGGCCGAAGCAGCGGTCCAGCGGGATCAGCCCAACGCACCCCGCGAACACCAGTGGGTTGGCTAGGTAATCCTCGTGGAACCACACCGCGCCGTTGACGGTGGGAATGCCCATCCGGTTGCCGTAGTCGCGCACCCCCGCCACCACCTGCTCCAGCGTCCGCCGCGGCGCGATCACCCCCTTGGGCAAGTCCCGCACGGTTGGCGCCGCCACACAGAACACGTCGGTGTTGGCCACGGGCCGGGCCGACAGCCCCGTGCCCATGATGTCGCGGATGCACCCGCCAATGCCGGTGGCCGCACCGCCGTACGGCTCGATCGCGCTGGGGTGGTTGTGCGTCTCAACCTTGATGCACACCCCGTCGCGCTCGTCGAACCGCACGATCCCCGCGTTGTCCTGGAACACGCTCACGCACCAGTCGCGGTGGGGGGGCTGGCTCATCAGCTCCCGCGTGGCCGCGGCGACGGTGCTTCTAAGCAGGTTCTGGATCGTCACCGACCCGTCCGGCTCCAGCGTGTGACCCGCCCGGTCCGCCCAGTCGCGCGGCGAGGGCGCCCCACCGTCCAGCTGCCGGTACCGGATCGTCGACTTGAGCGTCTTGTGCACGCAGTGCTCGCTCCAGGTCTGCGCGAGGGTTTCCAGCTCGATGTCGGTCGGCTCCCGCCCGACGCGCCGGAAGTATTCCCGGATCGTCCGCATCTCCTCCAGGCTCAGGAACAGGTGCGCCTGCCGCGACAGCCTGCTCAACTGGGCGTCGTCCAGGCCGGTCAGCGGTACGTGGGTGATTTTCAGCTCGTACCGCCGGCCGTGCTCGAACTGTCGGGGGTGATGCGGGCCACTGTGGATCTCGTGGATCACCGGGTTCGCCAGGGCGGTCTGGGCGAACTCGCGGAGCTTTTCAGCAGACACGGCGGCTCCGGCGGCGATCACAAAGTCGTACCGGTGGCCCGTGCGGACCTGCACCTGTTCGGGCTTTAGCCGCGGGAACATGTCGCAGATCGCCTCCTGCGTGGACTGCGCCACCGGGTCCATCACCCCGGGGCGGTAGTGCACCTCGACCACCTGCGCGCTGTCCGGGGACGCCGGGGGACCCTCAGCCCCGATCGTCGCCCGCTGATTCACCGGGTCCGCCAGCAATTCCACCGCGATCCGGCGCACTTCATCCGGCTCCAGCGGAGCTTCGATCAAGTACACCCGACCCACGCGCACCTCCGCGACGCCCGGCAGCACCGCCCGCGCCTGGGCGCACACCGACTCCGCCAGCGGGTCGCACTCCCCCGCCTTGGCGCGCACCTCCACGCGGGACACACCCATAAGCGCCGCTTGAGCCGGGGACGGTTGTGCGGCGGTTTGCGTATCGGCCTTCATATCGACGGTTCCGGGGAATTCCGAGGTTCCGGGGGTTTCGGGCGCAGGGGCGGGGTTCCGGGGCGATCCCGGAGGTTCCAGTTCCCCTTCTGCAGAGGCGCCGGCGTTCGGGGCAATCCGTTCGGTCGTCAACTGCGCAGCTGGCCATTGCCGTACGCCACCCACTTGTAGGTGGTTAGGTCCGCAGCCCCCATCGGGCCGCGGGCGTGCAGCTTGTCGGTGCTGATGCCGATCTCCGCGCCCAGGCCGTACTCGCCCCCGTCACTGAACCGCGTCGAGCAGTTGACGAACACGTTGGCGGAATCGACCTCGGCGGTGAAGCGTTCCGCCGCGGCGAAGTCGCGCGTCACGATCGCATCGGTGTGTTTCGAGCCGTAGCGGTTGACGTGCTCGATCGCTTCGTCTACACCGCCGACCACTTTCACCGCCACGATCAGGTCCAGGTACTCGGTCACCCAATCCTGCTCCGTCGCGGGCTTGGCCCCCGGAAAGAGCCGGCACGTTTCCGCGTCCCCGCGGACCTCCACCTTCCGTTTGGCCAGCTCGTCGCAGACCCGCCGCAGCAGGCCGCGCTGGGCGGCGTCGCGGTGGAACAGGAACGTCTCCGCCGCGTTGCACACCCCGGGCCGCTGGGTCTTGGCGTTAACGCAGATGTTCAAGGCCATCTCGTCATCCGCCCAGGAGTCGACATACACGTGGCAGTTCCCGGCGTAGTGCTTGATCACCGGGATGTGCGCCTGCTCGACCACCGCGCGGATCAGCGATTCGCCGCCGCGCGGGATCGCCAGGTCGATCTTGCCTTCGAGCTTGAGCAACTCGCCGACCACCGCCCGGTCGGCCACCTCCACCACCTGCACCGCGTCGGGGTTCAGGCCCGCATCCTGCAGCCCGCCCCGCACGCACGCCGCGATGGCCGCGTTGGAGTGCGCCGCCTCCTTGCCGCCCCGCAGGATCGCCGCGTTGCCACTTTTGACGCACAGGGCCGCGGCGTCGCTGGTCACGTTCGGGCGGCTCTCGTAGATGATCAGCACCACACCGATCGGCACACGCACCTTCTGCAGCCTCAACCCGTTGGGCCGGATGCACCCGTGGATCACCTCCCCCACCGGGTCCGGCTGATCGGCGATCTGTCGCACCGAATCCGCCATCGAACCGATCCGCTTTTCATCCAGCTTCAAGCGGTCCAGCATCGCGGCCGACAGCCCCGCGTCACGACCCGTTTGCAGGTCCTTGGCGTTGGCGGCGATGATCGCGGCGCTATCTTCTTGGAGCCGCTGCGCCACCTCCCGCAACGCCGCAGCACGGGCAACCCCCGCAGTTCGCGCCATGGCCCGCCCGGCCACCTGGGCCCGATCCGCCAGCTCTCGACAATAGGTCTTAATCTCCATGCCCCGCATTTTAGAGCGTTTTGCCTTGGGGTGTAGCGTTCCTCAGATTGGGGTGGCTGGGGCTAAGCGAAGCGTCCCCAGTATTGGCCGTAGCTGGAAAGCCGTGGTCCGTGAGACGTTTCCATGGGGCTGCAGCGCCTGGGTCGGCTTGGCAGGTCCCCGATGGGGCGACACCCGCCCATCGGCCGATCGATCCTGGGTAAGACTTGGCCGCCGCTATCACGGGGCGGCAGCGGCAGGGGGTCTGGCGCCGCCGCTCGGCGCGATCGTGAAATTCACCTGCGGGATCGGCGAATCCACCGTCACGCCCGCCGGCACCCGGATGTGCAGCTGCTTGGAAGTGATCCCGCTTTCCAGCTCGTCAGCGGTCAGCTGCAGCTCGGCCCAGACTTTAATCTCCCCTT
>JAJUHR010000041.1 GCA_029267795.1 Planctomycetota bacterium | reverse complement strand
CCCCAAGGTCACCAAGGAACCGCCCAGCCTCTTCCGCGCCGGCAAGCTCTCCGACTACCCCAACCCCGGCGTCTACGAGCAATTCAAGGGCTCCCAGGGCGTCTGGATCGTCCGCCTGCGCGACAACAGCCTCGTCGCGATCAGCACCATCTGCACCCACCTGGGCTGCATCCCCAATTGGCTCCCCGCCGACCAAAAATTCAAGTGCCCCTGCCACGGCTCCGGTTTCTACATCACCGGCGTCAACTTCGAAGGACCCGCCCCCCGGCCGCTCGAGCGGTACAAAATCTCTCTCGATGGCGAGTACGTCCTCGTCGACAAGTCCGTCAAGTTCCGCCAGGAGCTTGGCCAGTGGACCCTCCCTGGCGCGTACCTGCAGGTATAGCCCATCCGCCGAGGTTCAAATCCCGATAGCCCCGGCTGGAAAGCCGGGGTTCCCATTTTGTAGGCATGCCCCGGTTTTTGCCGCGATGTCGCTTCGCTTCACCACAGCCGCCCAGCGCCCGAGGCCGGTAGCGATGGAAATTTTGCTCAATCCGCTCATTTGGGGCATCCGATTTCCATACCCCGGTGGTACAATCAAAAGCGGTCCCAGTCTGCATTTCCATCACTCAATTGAAAGGAACGAGTTATGACGGTGCCGGCGAGAAAGCGAACGACAGCGGTTCGGTTGATCGCAGCCGCGGTAGCACTAACCGCGGCGGGGCAGGCCCACGCAGCCGTAACGGTCTACTCGGATCAGGCCGCTTATGACGCAGCCACCGCGGCGCAACTCTTTTTCATCGACTTCAATGGCAGCACCGGCTCGTTGGTCGGCGGCAACACCTTCAGCCCGGACGTGACCTTCGGCTCGCCCGAGGCTACCGACCCCTCGCAGGTCTTTTGGAATAGCGACGCTATCACCGACGCCGGCTCCACCACCGCCCCGAACTTCGTCGGGCCGATCGACGGCCGGTTCACCTCGCCGGTGCGAGCGTTCGCCTTGCTCTTCTCCAGCGCGGGCGAGGCTGAACAGGTCAGCCTCTTCGACGAACTGGACACGCTGATCGACACCGTCTCGGCACCGAACCCCTCGGGGTTCTTCGGCGTGGTTTCGGATACACCCATCAAAAGCTTCCTGTTGGACAACGGCCTATTCCCCAGTGGCGACCCGGACCGGTTCTTCGTCGACGACTTCCGCGCCAACGAGGTCCCCGAGCCGCTCTCCGCAGCGATGCTGGGCTCCCTGGGATTAGCCGGCCTGCTCGCCCGGCGGCGGCGAAACCGCTAACCGCCACCCACCACGGCGGCGATCAGCCACTTTTTTTGCAGCGACCCATCCCCCCGCACCCGCGGGGGTTTTTGTTTCTCGTACGGATCACAGAAAATAACGGCGCGGTTTGCGATCCAACGATGGGTGCCACAGCTTGCTTGCAAGCTGTGATCGGTGCCCCCCACGCTTGCAGACTCCCGCGCGAACGCCAAAATAGTCCCGCATGCCTCAACCGTTGCACTCCGTCCTCGAATACATCCGTTCCAGCCAGCCCTGGAACTCGATCTTCCGCCACGGGATCCCGCGCGACCGCCGCACCCGCGTCATGGCGATCATGAGCAACGTCTTCCTGCACCTGCACCCCGTCGCGGTGCGCAAGAGCGGCATCCGCCTCTCCTTCACCTGGTGCATGGGCGGCTTGACGTTCTTCCTCTTCCTGGCCGAAACCATCAGCGGCGTCCTGCTGATGTTCTACTACCGTCCCGTCCCCGAATACGCCTATTCCGACATCATCGGCCTGCGGGCCCACGTCACCCTCGGCCTGCTCCGCGAAATCCACCGCTGGGGCGCCCACGCCATGATCATCGCCATCTGGCTCCACATGATGCGGGTGTTCCTTACCGGCTCCTACAAGCCCCCGCGCGAGTTCAACTGGGGCGTCGGCGTCATCCTGCTGGTCATCACCATGCTCCTGTCGTTCACCGGCTACCTGCTCCCGTGGGACCAGTTGGCCATCTGGGCGATCACCGTCGGCTCGAACATGGGCAAAGCCACCCCCTTCCTGGGCATGGGCGGGCCGTTCAGCGACGTCCTGCAACTGCCTGGGGGCGTCCCGCTCGTCACGACCCGCTCCGACGCCGCCTACCTGCTGCTGGCGGGCACCAGCGTCGGCGAAAACGCCCTGATGCGCTTCTACGTGCTGCACTGCATCGCGCTGCCCCTGGCGGCAGCCACGCTGATCGCCGTGCACTTCTGGCGGGTCCGCAAAGACGGGGGCATCAGCGGCCCGCTGTGAACCAGTTCCGTAACCACCATGGACCAAATGCGATCAATACCTCTCTCTCCCGACCCGGCAGAGGGCTGGGGTGAGGGGTGGATGAGGATTTTCGAGGGGCTTCGAACCCCTCGTGGGTCGGTCTTTCTCCTGAAGGGCAGGGGGGTTTAAGACCGACAGTGGTTGATTAAATTGGTATAAGGTAAGAAGGTTCCGCGGCCCCACCCGCCAGCATGGACCGCCATAGGAGTATCCCCACCGCATGCTCGCCAGCCTTCTGAGCCTCGCCAGCGACGCCGGTCCCTCGCCGATCAGCCACCCCGCCATCGACGCGTTCAAGAATTTCGTCAACGCCGTGAGCGTGCCGGAGATCAGCCTGCCGCTGTTCACCATCGGCTTCGTGCTGATGATGGTCGGCTACCGCTGGTGGACCAAGCCCAGTGTCGCGACCCTGTTGCTGTTGCTGTTCTGCCTGTTCTACTTCGGCAGCATGCTGATCGACCCGAACTACCGGCTGATCATCAAAAAGCCGGACAACGTGCCGATCACGATGATGCTGCTGAGCGTGGGGCTGTGCCTCTGGGTGGCGTTCCGTCAGGCAGCCCTGAACGACCAGCGGATCGAAAAAGGCCTGCCCCTGCCCGACGCCGATAAGGACGACAAGGTGCTCGTCTGGCCCGACCTGGTGTACACCGAGCTGATCTGCCTCGTGCTCGCCACCGCCTTGCTTGTGCTCTGGTCCGTGCTCCTGCGCGCCCCCCTGGAAAGCCCCGCCAACCCCGCCGGGCCCCCCAACCCGTCCAAGGCCCCCTGGTACTTCCTCGGCCTGCAGGAGATGCTCGTCTATTTCGACCCGTGGATGGCCGGCGTGATCCTCCCGGGGCTGATCATCACCGGCTTGATCGCCACCCCGTACATCGACACCAACCCCAAAGGCAACGGCTACTACACCGTCAAACAGCGGCCCTTCGCCCTGTCGGTCTGGCTCTTCGGCTTCCTGATCCTCTGGGTCGTGCTGATCGTCTTCGGCACGTTCCTCCGCGGGCCGAACTGGAACTTCTTCGGCCCCTACGAGTACTGGGACCCTTACCTGCAGGTGCCGCTGACCAACATCAACCTCAGCGACTATTTCTGGGTCTTCGCCCTCGGCAAACCCCTGCCCGCCAGCCCGATCTTGCGCGAGATCGTCGGCATCATCTTCGTCTCCGCCTGGGTCTTGGTTCTGCCCCCCGTGCTCGCCCACACCGTCATGCGGCGGCTTTACCAGTCGATGGGGGCCGTCCGCTTCTACGTGATGGCCTTCCACCTGGTCATCATGGCCTTGCTGCCGCTGAAAATGGTCCTGCGGTGGGTCTTTACCCTCAAATACTTCGTCTACCTGCCGGAATTCAACCTCAACCTTTAATCGCCGACGAGTTCGCTGAAGTGGATTTGTAGGGCGGGCCTTAGGCCCGCTAAATCTTTCTTCGTAGGGTGCGCTATACGCACCAAACAACAGCCCCAGCTGGAAAGCCGGGGTTCCGGGGCTCCCCGTACGCAGCGAACGGTGCGGAACGAAACGAAGCCCCTGCATGGACAGGGGGTTGCTTCGCGCCACCGCAGCCATCCGAAGCCCCCTGGCGCCGCACCTAAACGAAAAAACACCCGAACGTGCAAATATCGAACCCCTGCCCAATCGATATAGATGGGGACAGACTATGGCCAAGCGGGGTAAACGAGTTGGGATGTACCGACTCCAAGTCGAAACCTCAGCAGCGGTTACTGGGGAAAAAACGCCACCCGAAGTGGCACCTGTTGTACTACGTGCTAGCCGCATTTGACCTTTTGGCGGTCTCGGTCAGCTTATACCTCACCCACCGCCTGACGGGCATCTACACGGACTCGATCCGCCTCAACCAGGAATGGGCCGACCGCCTGGGCCACTACAGCGAGCTGGGCGTGCTCGCCACCGCCACGAACGCCCCGGGCAACGACGTGTTCGATTCGGGCGACGTACCGACCGAGTCGGCCCTCATGCACAAGCGGCTGGCGGTCTTCGATCAGAAACTCGCCGCGTTGAGGCGGGACCTGCTGGAGAACGTGCAGCCCTCGGTCGCCCAGCCCCTGTTGGAAAATCTCGCCGACGTCCGATCCACCATGGACGAGATGGTCGGGCAAGCACAGCGGATCTTCGTCGACATCAGCAACAACCAACTGGGCGACGCCGGGGGCCGGATGGCCGCGATGGACCGCGTCCACGCCAGGCTCTCCGGGGCGATCGCCCGCATGGGGCAAAGGGTTCGGGACATCCAAGCCAGCCATTTCGCCGAACAGACGCGCCTGGCCGACTCGTTGCGCCGGATGGAATACGTGGTCGCCGGCATGATCCTCGTCATGGTGACCTGCGTCACCTTCTACGGGCAGAAGATCTCACAGCGAGTCAAAGCCACCCATCACGAGCTCCAGCGATACGCGGCGGAACTCGAGCGGGCCTCGCACAACGCCGAGGAGGCCAGCCGGGCCAAGAGCGCCTTCCTGGCCAACATGAGCCACGAGATCCGCACCCCCATGACCGCCATCCTCGGCTACACGAACCTCCTGCTGGACCCCGACCTCGATGAGCCCGACAAGCTCCACGCGATCCAGACCGTCCGCAGGAACGGCCAACACCTGCTGGCCCTGATCAACGACATCCTCGACCTGTCCAAGATCGAAGCCGGCAAAATCGAAATCGACCGGACACCCTGCGACGTCCGCAGCCTCGCACGCGACGTCCTGGACCTTCTGCATCAGCAGGCCCAGGACCGCGGCTTAATCCTGCAGCTGGAAGTCGCCGCAAACATCCCCAAGACGATCCGGAGCGACCCGACACGCCTCAAGCAGGCCCTGGTCAACCTGGTGGGCAACGCCCTGAAGTTCACGGAAAAGGGGAGCGTCCGAATCGTGCTCCGCTGCGATCCCCAGGCGCAGACCGTCACCTTCGACGTCATCGACACCGGGATCGGGATCCAACGCGATCAAATCACCCGGCTTTTCCAGCCGTTCACCCAGGCCGACGGCTCCATCACCCGCAAGTACGGCGGAACAGGCCTGGGGTTGACCATCACGAAACGGGTGGCCCAACTCCTCGGCGGCGACGTCACGGCCACCAGCGAAGTGGGCAAGGGCAGCACGTTTTCACTCACCGTCGACACCGGCCCCCTCGATGGGATCCCCATGGTCGCCGCTTGCGACCCAAGCCCCATCCCCGCCGAACCCAACCCCGAAACGCACCCGCTGCCCCCAATCCATGGCCGCGTCCTCTTGATCGAAGACAGCGCCGATAACCGAAGACTCATTTCCTATATCCTCCGTAAAGCCGGGGCCACCGTGGAATTCGCCGAGCACGGCCAGATCGGCCTGGAAAAAGCGATCGCCGCCTGGCAGTGGGGCGATCCGTTCGGGGTCATCCTGACCGATATGCAGATGCCCGTGATGGATGGCTACACGCTCGCCCACACCTTACGCCGCAAGGGCTACCCCGGGCAGATCGTCGCCCTGACCGCCAGCGCGATGAAGGGCGACATCGACAAATGCCTGGCCGCCGGCTGCGACCATTACCTGTCAAAACCCATCGAGCGTCACGAACTCATCCGCGAGGTGGCGAAGCGAATCCATCAGCCGCGGAAGCCCGTCCCCGCCTTGGGCGATGTCGGGTGATGGGCGATCCTTCTCCGCACCGCGGGCTCGATTTAGCCCCCCATGATTCATGGGGGGCTAACTTCCGCAGCCTCCCACCTCAGACGGGGTGCCCGCGACCCACCGCAGCGATTGCCCGCTTTCGGCTGATGCCCTCGCGCCAGCCCCCTAGGCGTTATCGCACGCCTCACGAACCAGAGACTCCGCCGCACGCCGCGCCTGACGCGCCAGCTCGACGCTCTTGAAGAACTGCATCGACGTGGCTGCGGCTGTGTACAGCAGCAGCAGCTGTGCAGCCAGTTGCTTCGGGTCCCGAGCGCCGGCCTGCTCAGCCAAGCCCTGGATATAGCCGCCGATTCTTTCGATGTGCTCAGCCGCGGACCGGTGGATCGGGTTGCTATGCTCGTCGAACTCGAACGCCGCTTTGGTGAAGGGGCAGCCGTGGAAGTCGTTCTCGCTGTGCCATTGCTCCAGGACCTCGAAGACCGCCAGCAACCGCTCGCGGGGCGACTCCGCTCGACGCTCGACGGCGGCCTTCAGCCACTGCCGGAAAGACTCATCCCGGTGACGCAGCACCGCCAGGATTAGCTCTTCCTTCGACCTGAAATGCTTGTAAAGCGTCATCTTGGCCACGCCCGACTCGGCGATGATCCGGTCGATGCCTGTGGCGTGGTACCCATTTTGATTAAACAGCGTCAAAGCAGTTTCAACAAGGCGGTCCCGCGGTGTAGCCGTCATACTTACCCCATGGAGCGCAATTTTGGTGCGCTGGCAGTCTGGCGGATCATCGACCGTTACGGACCCCCTGGCCGAGCCGTTAGATTGCAGATCAAAAGATTTCAGATGTCCGCAAATTATAATTGAAAATAGTTATTCATCCAGAAACTTCCGTTGCAATTGCTCAGTGTGGTCTCATTTTGAGGAAGAGATATGATAAGCTGAGAAATCAAATTGAATTGCATCTTTGTAAAAATATAGGTCTAGACGCATTTCTTTCATCATTGTTTTCATTTTGCACAGCAGTCCGCCGCGGTTGCGTGGTGCTCGTGGCACATCCATTCGGTCTTGAGGCTGCCGATGAAGCTTTCGGCCACCGCGTTGTGTCGTAGCAGTTGCCGCCAGGCACCACCGGCGGCCTGCCCGCCAGGGCATCGCCTAACGATCGCCGGGTAGGACCGGGCAGCCCCAGCTGAAAAATTAGGGTTTGGACCCATCGCAGTGCCGAGTGCTGACCCCTTTACCTCCCCTGCTCATTAGTTATACATAAGGTATATTATCGGACTAAAGAAAGGGGGGAGAAAAACTCCACTCAAAAGCAATCCACTAGCACCAACCTGCAGCCTGAATCCAATAGAAACCGCCCAAAACCTGCCAAAAACCACGCGATCGTGATCGTTTTGGATTGGAGTTGAACCGATCCACCAGGCATCCGACCTCGCCCGACGCTCAACCCGGCGAAATCACCGTACGTCTGCCGATGATCTTCACTCGACCAGCCGCGATCAGGCTGATCGCGTGCGGGTAGGCGACACATTCCTGTTCGAACACCCGCTCGGCGAGTGTATCCGGCGTGTCGTCCTCGAGCACCGGGCACGTCCGCTGCACGATGATCGGCCCAGTGTCGTATTCCTGATCGCAGAAATGCACCGTACAACCGGAAACCTTGCACCCGGCCGCGAGCACGGCTTCGTGCACGTGACGACCGTACATCCCCTGGCCCCCGAAGCTGGGCAGCAACGCCGGATGAATGTTGATCACGCGTTGGGCGTAATCCGGCGGTAGCCTCAGCCGGGTCAGATACCCCGCCAAACACACCAGCTGGGCGTTGGCTTCACGGATCAGTTGGAACACACAGTCCGAGAACTGCTCGTCGCTGGGGAAGTCCTTTCGGCGGACGACCGTGGTGGGCAGGTTCATGCTCTGGGCGCGGGTCAGGCCGTAGGCATCGGGCTTGGAGCTGATCACCAGCAGGATCTTGGCGTGGAGCCGACCGCTGTCGATGTGGTCCGCCAGGTTCTGCATCGTCCGGCCGCTGCCGCTAAGCAGCACCGCCAGCCGGATCGGTTCGGATGGTTCGCGGGGACTTGACACGGTTCGGTACGATACCCGGCGAGCCGTTGGGAGCAAGCGCACCGTGCGACGTTGGCTGTGGTTGTGGTTGATTCTGACTGGGGTGATCGGCGTCGGCGTCTGGGCCGGCGTGGCGGGCTGCGGGCGCCTGCCGACCGAGCCCCAGTCGGTGCAATCGGTCGAGCTGGGCGGTCGGGTCTTTCACCTGGAGTTGGCCCTGGACCCCCAGGCGAGATTCCGCGGGCTTTCCGACCGTGCCGAACTGGCGGAGGACGGCGGCATGCTGTTCGTGTTCCCCCAGACTCAGGTGCAACACTTTGTCATGCGGCGGTGCTTGGTGCCGATCGACCTGATCTTTCTTGATCCCGGCGGTCGTGTGGTGGCCACGCACGCGATGCAGGTTGAGCCGTACGACACGCCAGAGGATCGCCTCCACCGTTACAGCAGCGTTTGGCCGGCCCAATTTGCGATCGAACTGAAAGGCGGGACGTTGTCGCAGCTGCAGCTTCAGCCGGGGACGAAGGTGCCCCTGCCTCTGGACGCCCTCAAGCGGGCCGCACGCTGACCCGATAAAACTTCGGGCTTCCTGACCCAGGCCACGGGATCATCGCATGAGGGGCAAGACCCTCGCCATCGTCGGGTCGGATGTCGCGGCAATACGGGTGTTGCCGGTGGCAGCCGTGATGTCCTGTTGGACCGGCCCGGACCGCCCCGCCGTATTGGAAACCACGGTCTCGCACCTCCTGCAAGACCCGGATGTGCTCAAACGCGTCGGCGTGGTGTGGATCGTGTCCGCGGACCCGAAGGACCTGGGATTCGTCGAGTTGACGACGTTATTGGAAGACCGCCACACCCCCGCTTTGCTGAGCCGGCCCAACGGGGCCGCCGCGCTGGGCACGCCGTTCCAACCCGGAATGGTGCAAGCCCCCGCCGACGCCGACCCAGCCGCGGTTTGTGCCGTGCTGCGGACGCTGTGGGATCAGGCCGGCGTGATCCGTTCCCTCCAGACCGAACTGCAGGTTCTGCGGACCCAGCAAGGCGGCCTGTGCGTGCAGGTCGAGGCCATGGACGAGGAGCTGCGTCTGGCGGCACAGCTCCAGGGCGAGTTCCTGCCCAGCGAGTTGCCCCGCGTTGGCGGGTTGGAGTTCGGCGTGCTGTTCCGCCCGGCCGGGTACGTCAGCGGCGACATCTACGACGTCGTGCAACTGGACGACACACATGTCGGTTTCTTCCTGGCCGACGCGGTGGGCCACGGCGTTCCGGCCGCCCTGCTGACGATGTTCATCAAGCGTTCGCTGCTGGCCAAGCAACTGCTGCAGCACGAGCCGGGGGGCTACCGCATCGTCCCGCCCGACGAGGTCATCGCCCGGCTGAACAAGGACATGAACAGCCGCCAGTCGGCCAGGCCTTACTTCGCCAGCGCCTGCTACGGGCTGATCGACTGCCAGACGCTGGCGATGTCGTTCGCCCGGGCCGGCCACCCCTTCCCGATCATCCTCCGGGCGGATGGCTCCACCGAGCTGCTGCAGCCGGAGGGACTGTTGCTGGGCGTCTTCCCGAGCCCCACGTTCGAGTTGGTCGAGACATGCTTGCACCCCGGCGACCGCGTGCTGGTCTACAGCGACGGGTTCGAGCTGGCGTTCCGCGAGGCGATGGGCGGACAACCGGTGGACACCAACCCCTTGAATACCCGCTACGGGAAGGAGTTCAGAGACCTGGCCAACGGACCGATCGATCACGCGATCCAGCGGCTGGTGGAAAAACTCGATCGTGAATCCGGCTCACTAAACCAACGCGACGACATCACCGTCCTTTGCGTGGGCGTGCGCCGGCCAGGCGAAACCGACACCGCCTCGCACCACCGGCACCACGGGGACTGCACCGCGGCGCACCGGTTCTTTACCGGCACCGGCGATTCTCTGGAACCATCCCCCGCGGTGACCCCCAGGATGGCTTCGCAATAGCCCCCCGGAAAGCTCCCCGGAATAGCCTCCGGAACGCCTCTGCGATCAACCCTCGATGAACCCCGCGGCCCTGAGCGTCTCGAGCGACACGTTCGATTCGCCCAGCCGCTGACGCCGGAGCCAGTGCACCGCAGTCCGGCT
>JAJUHR010000134.1 GCA_029267795.1 Planctomycetota bacterium | reverse complement strand
GACTTCAGCGACACAAGCACGACGATCAAGTAAAGCACCCCATCCGACATCCCCTGCGGGGTGATCAGATCGATCGCCAGAAAGATCAGAGCCAAGGCGGCGATCACGAACACCAGCCACGCCTCGGCCCGCGTCGATTGCTTCATTACCCACGACACTCCGTCGCCACCGCGAAATGCCTCGCCGCTCATCGGAGTCTATGCTCCCGTGAAGATGGAATCCTCGCCGGGAAGGAAAATCCGACACATGGCTCGCCATCGGACCGACTCCCCACCCCACGCCTTGAACGACAACCCACTGGAGAGAAGTCGCTTCCAACCCAATCACAAGCGACCATTAAAGCAAATGGCCGACGCTTGACGATCGGCAGAGACTGACCCCAAATCAGAATTCACTGATCCATGCCCCCACGCTTCTTATCCAAATTAAAAAGTGAACCCCCGCACTGCGGAAAGATACGGCTCCACCGTCGCCCCACTGAAAAGTGGGATCAAACCGAACACGAACCGGATTCGGCTGAATTGATTCGCCGCATCCCACCCAAAGTCAAGCGCGAACCCCGCCCCGAAATGCAAATCTTCAACAGCGTCCCTGACGAAGGCCGTGCCGTTCCCGTCCGGGTATCGCGTCCTCGGCTTGGGGTGGTTGGGGCAAAGCGCAGCGATGCCCTGGCGTTTTGTAGGTTCGGGCCTGCTCGGACATCACGACCCGAATTGGGCTGTGGCGTCGCTTTGCTCCCACCACAGCCACCCCGAGCCGCATCGCGCTGCACCCGCACGAAAAAAAGCCCTGGCCGAGGCTTCAACCGGGACGCGGGGCGGGGCGATCCCCGTGACGAGACCACACCGCCCGCCGAAGTCGTGGCAATCAAGTCCGCTTGAAACGCCTGGCCATTTCCTGGAGGGTCAGGCGGACGGTGGTCGGCCGGCCGTGGGGGCAGCTGCTGGCGCGTTCCACCTGCTCCCGCAAGACCAAGAGGGATTGAAGCTCCAGGGGCGAGAGCGGGTCGCCGGCTTTTACAGCGGCTTTGCAGGCCATCATGTCCAGCACCCGATGGAGCACGGCCTCGTCGACGTTGGCGGATGAGTCGCCGGCGCCGCCCCCTGTCGACAGGAGTTGGCTATCCTGAGCCAGGTCGAGCAGGCTTTCGAAGAAATCGACGGGGTCGACCCGCCGATCGAACAGGAACGAGGGGAAGGCGTGGATGGCCACAGCGTCGGGGCCCAGCGCGTCCGCCTCCACCCCGATGCGCTCCAGCAGAGGCTTCAGCAAATCCAGCAGCGCCAGCCGCTGCGGCGAGGCGCGGACCACCGCGGGGGTCAAAAGCCGCTGGCTCTCGAGGTTCCGGCCAAGGACCCGTCGACTCAGCTCCTCAAACAGCACACGCTCGTGCAGGGCGTGCTGGTCGATAATGATCAAGCCCTGCTCATCCTGCGTCACCAGATAGCTGTTGTGGATCTGAAGGACCGGCGCAGATGCCGATCCCCCTGACCCTCCACCGGAATCGCCAGGGCTGCCAGACCGCGGCAACAACGGTTCGTGCCCGGCGGGTAGTTGTGATGGCGACGGCGACGCCGACACAGCGTACGACCGGCCCGCAGCGTCGGACAGGCCCCCAGTGTCGAGCAAGGCGGCGGGCGAGTCCTCGGCCAAGGCCTCACGGACCTGCTGATAGACAAACCCCTTCTGAGTCGGGTCCATCCGTCGGAAATAGTCGACGAAGGCGTCCGTGGAGATCGCCAGCGATGGCGCCCCCGCTGTTGGGCCTGGCGCGCTTCCGGGGGAAACGGCCGGCCAGTCGCCCCGGGGCTTGGCGCCGGCGCCCCCGGCCAGCGAGACGCTGGGGGTCAGGTCGGCAGCGAGCAGCCGCTGGCGGATCGCGGTCAGAACCAGGCCGTGGAGCCGATTGGGATCGTGGAACCGCACCTCGGCCTTGGCGGGGTGGACGTTGACGTCAACAGCACCGGGGGGGACCTCCAGGCACACCACCGCGACGGGCTGCTGATCGGCCGGGATCAAACCGCGATAGGCCTCCTTCACGGCGTGGGCGAGGGTGCGGTCGCGGATCGGACGGCCGTTGACACACAAATACTGGAATTTAGCGGTGGCGCGGGCGATCGCGGGCAATCCCGCCAGACCCCAGAGCTCAAGCCCGGGACCGGAATCGGCCCCATCGCCAAGGTGTGGCGAACCCGACGAGCACTCGACGGATCCCAGTGTGATCCGTGTGCAGTCCGATTCGAACTCGAGCAGGGCTTCTTCGAGCTCCCAGCCGAGCAACTGCACACACCGCTGGCGGCGCGACTGGCCGGCGGGCAGGTCGACCCACGCGCGTCCGTTGTGCGTCAAACGGAACCCCACACCGGGGTTCGCCATCGCGATACGGGTGAACAATTCCACGATGTGGCCGAACTCGGTCGCGGCCGGCCGCAGCGACTTGCGCCGGACCGGGGTGTTGAAGAACAGGTCGCGAACTTCGACGACCGTGCCCGGGCTGCATGGGGCGGGCGCGGGCCGAGTAACCCGATCGCCACAGGCTTCGATCACAGCGCCCGACTCGGCGGCACAACCGCCAACGGTGAGCCGGCTGATCAACCGCAACCGGCTGACGCTGGCGATGGAAGCCAAAGCCTCCCCGCGGAATCCGAGCGTACGGATGGCACCGAGGTCTTCGGCGCAGCAAAGCTTGCTCGTGGCGTGGGGCGCCACGGCCAGAGGCAGCTCCTCTTCGGGGATGCCGCAACCGTTGTCCGCCACACGGATGAGCCGGCGACCGCCCTCTTCGACCGCGATGTCGATGCGGGTGGCCCCGGCGTCGAGACCGTTGTCGATCAACTCCTTGACGACGCTGGCGGGCCGCTCGATGACTTCGCCGGCGGCGATCTGGTTGATCAGCAGCTCAGAGAGTCGACGGATCGGCATCAAATCCATCGTAGCACACCACCCCGGACAGTCGAAGGGCCGCTCAGAACCCCGCGAAGGCGGGCGGAAGCCGGGTAGTTGGCGTGGTTGGGGTTGGTGGTGGACTCAGGCCCTCGCGGTGAGCGTCGCTGATATGCTTTATCCTTGGATGGTTCAAACGCTCTCGGAAATTCGGGCGTCGCTGGCGGCACGGGGAATCCGCCCGAAGCACCGCTACGGGCAGAACTTCCTGCACGACGGGAACCAGATGGCGCGGATCATCGCCGCAGCCCAGATCGTGCCGGACGAATTAGTTTTGGAAGTGGGCGCCGGCACTGGGGGACTGACGCAGCGGCTGCTCGACGCGGGGGCGAGGGTGGTCGCGGTGGAGATCGACCAGCGGCTGGAACCGATCTTGCAAGAGCAATTGGGCAACCGGGGCGACCGGGTCCGGCTTCTGATCGCAGACGTTCTGGCAAGCAAGCACCAGATTAACCCCCAAGTCATCGAGGCAATCCAGCACACCGGGAGAAGTCGGGCACGCAGGGTCGAGGGATCGCCGCGCGGCCCCGTCGAGTTCAAGTTGATCGCGAACCTGCCATACAACGTCGGGTCGCCTCTGCTGGCGAACCTGGCAATCGAAGACCGAGTGATCCGAATGACCCTGGCGGTGGTGCTGCTGCAGCAAGAAGTGGTCCAGCGCCTAACCGCACCCCTGGGAACCAAGCAGTACGGGCCCCTGGGGGTGCTGATCCAGGCGATGTACGAGGTTCAGTGCATAGGAACGGTCGGCCCATCGTGCTTCTGGCCGCGACCGCAGGTGGAGTCGGCGATTGTACGGCTGAGACGCAGGGCCGTGCCGGCTACAGACGACCCCCCGGCCTTGGCGGAAACCCTGCAGCGGCTGTTCAGCACGCGACGCAAGCAGGTGGGGACGATCCTCGGCCGGGACCACCATCTACCGCAGGGGATCGACCCCACGGCCAGACCGGAGGACCTAACGGTCGAGCAGATCGTCACGCTCAGTCGATCGTGGCGTCCCCGTTGAAGCGGGTCGATAGCACCCCTACCATCAGCATTAACGGGCATGAAGGGGGAACCGCCGCATGAGGACGCTGGTTGCGATCCCGGTCTACAACGAGCAGAAGTATGTGGCCAGAGTTCTCGAGCAGGTCAGGCGGTATGCGCGCGACATCCTGGTGATCGACGACGGGTCAACGGACCAGACGCCTCTAATCTTGGCGGGCCAGCCGGTAGAGGTCATCCGGCACGCTGCAAACCGCGGCTACGGCCAGAGTATGATCGACGCGTTCCGCTGGGCGCAGTGCTATCGGTTCGAGTGGCTGATCACGATGGACTGCGACGAGCAGCACGAGCCGGCCAGCTTGCCCGACTTTTACCGCGCGATCCAACAAAACCGCGCGGAGGTGATCAGCGGCAGCCGATACCTGAACCCGCGCGGGGACGACGACCTGCCGCCGCAGGACCGCCGGGCGATCAACTCGACCATCACCGCCATGGTGAACGAAAAGCTGGGGCTGAACCTGACGGACGCGTTCTGTGGGTTCAAGGCGTACCGGGTTGAATCCCTGCAGGACCTGCAGCTGGACGAGCCGGGATATGCTTTCCCGATCCAGTTCTGGGTGCAGGCAGCAGCCCATAGGCTTCGCGTGGAAGAGGTGCCGATCCGGTTGATCTACAACGACAGCCAGCGCAGCTTCGGGGGCCCGCTGGACAATCCGCGGCACCGACTGAGCTACTACCAACACGTCTTCGCCGCAGAGCTGCGGAAATTCCCCGATCGGTTCAGGGTAGCAGCGTGTAGCTGCGGATGTGCGGAACCTTCGCCGCGGCACGGCGTGGCGAGCCCACCAAGGCCCGTGGCCGACGACGTGCCGAAACCAACACACTAGAGGCAGTTTTATAACCCCCCTCTCCCAGGTTGGGAGAAGGTCGGGGGTGAGGGAAGGGATGGACCGGTGATTTTTCGGAGAGTTTCCGGGGGTTTCACCCCCTCGCCCCGCCTCTCCCCCTTCGAGGGGATGTGGGTTTTGAAACCGGTCGCACGCCATAGGCTGCTGCGTGCGGAAAACAACAGGTCGATGGAACTGGGACTCTGTTTGGCTGGAGCCTTCTAAGGGCCGGGTGTTGGGTCGATGCAGCTGCTGGTTGAGCCACCGTTCGATCAATGGCACCTAAGTGATCTGGGCGCTGCGGATCGGACCCCAATCGTCCACACGGTTAACGAGCACGCACACCGCCTCGGAACAGGTTGGTTGGACGCCCTGCGCCCGATCATCGCCACGGGACATCAGCCCTGGCTCTGGCACCCTGGGATACTGGCGAAGGACTTGGCGATGGTGTCTGGGGCCAAGCGTTTCAACGCCGGCACGCTGCACGTCGTGGTGGATCAGGACGACTGCGAGGCGCTGCGTGTGGAGCTGCCCGTGCAGCGGAACGACCTCCTGTCAATCGAAAAGCTGGACTTGGCGAATTACGACCGCGCCATACCGGCGGGCTGCCAGCCCCCAGCGGATGCGGACGAGGTTCTGCGGAACCTCCGGGCAGTGCCCCAGCGACTGGGTGACACACTGGCCGCGGACGTGCAAGGGATCGCGGAAGCCTTTTCAGGCCTGCCCCCGTGTCGAACGCTGGCCGAGCAGCTGACCGTGGTGTTGATGCGGCTGCGCAGGCCCCATCTGCCGCCGCTGCCAGTCCTTTTCGCGACGGACCTGCCCAAACTGGCGGGG
>JAJUHR010000463.1 GCA_029267795.1 Planctomycetota bacterium | reverse complement strand
GGCGGTGTTCGTGGGGCATCCGCTGTTCAAGCTGGGGTGTGAGGGTTCGGCGGCGGCGGGGTCGGCGCAGGTGGTGGGGTCGTCGTGGGATGATCGGCGGCCGCGGATTGCGCTGCTGCCGGGGTCGCGAGTGGCGGAGATTCGTGCGAACTGGCCGACGATGCTGCGTGTGGTGAACGGGCTGCGGTTGCGGTACCCGCGGCTGGCGGCGCGTGTGGCTGCGATTGATGAACGGGCGGCGGAGCTGGTCCGGTCGATCGGCGCCAAGGCGATGGGGTCGGGGCGTTTGCCCGAGGCGATCGAGGTGGCGGTGGGGCGGCCGGACGAGGTGATCGACTGGGCCGAGGTGGTGCTGACGGTGTCGGGGACGGCGACGCTGCAGGTGGCGGCGCACCGGCGGCCGATGGTGGTGGTGTATCGCGTGAACTGGCTGTGCTGGCAGTTGCTGGGGCGGTGGCTGGTGCGGGCGCGGACGTTTGCGCTACCGAACCTGATCGAGGAGGGCCGAGGTTCGGGGCGGGTGGTGCCGGAGTTTGTGCCGCATTTTGGCGGGGCGCAGCCGGTGGTGGAGGAGGTGCGGGCGTTGATCGAGCGAGCGGAGCGGCGTGAGGCGCAGGTGAGGGGTTTGGAGCGGGTGGCGGGGGTGTTTGAGGGGCGGGAGTTCGGGCGGTGTGCTGCGGGGGCGCTGGTGGAGTTGATCGAGGGGGCGGGTTCGGCGGCGGGTGAGGGTGGCGTGTTGCCGGCGTAGCGGAAAATAAAGAAGAGAGCGTCGCGTGCGGGACGCTCTCTTTCGGGTTGTGCTCCGAGGCCATGTTACGTGGTTTGCGATGCTGGCAAGCCGCGGGGGATCGATTCGGAGCTACGGCTCACCGGGGGCCCGACGCTTTGAGGGTCGGGCACGAACCGAGGACTCGAGGGGTCACATCTTCCTGGACTTCTTCTTCGCGGTCTTCTTGGTGGCCTTTTTCGTGGCTTTCTTCTTCGTGGTCTTCTTTGCCATGGGCATTGATCCTTTCAACACGCCGTCGGAGCTGTACTCAAATGTAACCTGCTGATCGAAAACAAGTCAATGTCGTTGGTGGAATCGGCGACAATTTTTTTATCGGCGTGGGGGCCACGGGGTCTTGAGCTGCGCGGCGTGAGGCGGGGTGATGCGGGTCGTGTGTGTAGGTGCGTGCGTGGTGTGGCGCACGATCGCGCGTGGGTCAATACTTCCGCGCGTGGGTCAATCTTCTTCTGCTTTTGGTTTGTATGCGGCGACGATCTGCTGCTGGATGTGCGACGGGACGGGCTCGTAGTGGCTGAACTCCATGTTGAAGCTGCCTTGGCCGCCGGTGGCGCTTTTGAGCTGGCTCTGGTAGTTGGTGACTTCGCTCAGAGGGACGACGGCGCGGATGACGGCTTGGCCTGCGGCGAGCATGTCGGTGCCTTGGATGCGGGCGCGTTTGCCGGAGAGGTCGCCGGTGATGTCGCCCAGGTGCTTGCTGGGGACGGTGACCTCGATCCTGACGCAGGGCTCGAGGAT
>JAJUHR010000330.1 GCA_029267795.1 Planctomycetota bacterium | reverse complement strand
CGTCGTCCACCGGGGAGGGGGCGCCGGTCATCAGGTCGGCCCCGATCTGGGTCTTGGGGAAGGCGATCACGTCGCGGATGTTCGTGGTGCCCACCAAGTGCATGATCACGCGGTCCAGGCCTAGCGCCAAGCCGCCATGCGGAGGGGCGCCGTACTTCAAGGCATCCAACAGGAACCCGAACTTCATGCGGGCCTGTTCCTCGTCGATGCCCAACAGTTTGAACACCCGGCTTTGGACCTGCGGTTGATGGATACGGATCGAGCCGCCACCGAGCTCCGAACCGTTCAGGACGAGGTCGTACGCCTTGGACCGCACGCTGGCGGGGTCGGCTTCGAGCTTGTCCAGGTCCTCGTCGAGCGGGGCGGTGAAGGGGTGGTGCAGGCTGTCCCAGCGCTTCTCGTCCGGGTTCCACTCGAAGGCGGGGAAGTCCACGACCCATAGCCATTGCCATTGGTCCTGACGGATCATGTCGCGCTCCCGCGCGAGCTTGACCCGCAGCTCGCCCAGGACGCGGTGCACGACCTTGGAGCTGTCGGCCGCGAAACAGATCAGGTCGCCGTCGGAGCCGGCCATGCGCTCGATGAGTGCACGCGCGACCGGTGCGAGGAACTTGGCGATGCCCGTCTCCAACTGCGACCCCTGGGGCCCGGTGGTGACCTTCGTGACCGCCAGCCCCTTGGCGCCGAAGCCCTTGGCCCACTCGGCCAAGCCGTCGGTCTCTTTGCGGGTCATCGCCCCGCCGCCCGGTACGCGGATGGCCTTGACGATCCCGCCGGCGGCCAGCGCCGCGGTGAACACGCCGAAGTCGGTCTTGCCCGCCAGGTCGCCGATGTCGACCAGCTCCATGCCGAAGCGCAGGTCCGGCCGGTCGCTGCCGAACCGGGCCATGGCCTCGTCGTACGGCATCCGTGCGATCGGCGGGACGTCCACGCCCAGGATCTGCTTCCAGACCCGCCGGATCACGCCCTCGACGACGGACATCACCGCTTCCTGGTCGACGAAGCTCATCTCCAGGTCGATCTGGGTGAACTCCGCCTGGCGATCGGCGCGGGGGTCCTCATCGCGGAAGCAGCGTGCGATCTGCAGGTACTTCTCCACGCCGGCGACCATCAAAATCTGCTTGAACAGCTGCGGGCTTTGCGGCAGGGCGTAGAAGCTGCCGGGCTGCAACCGGCTGGGCACCAGGAAGTCGCGGGCGCCCTCGGGTGTCGACTTGCACAGGAAGGGCGTCTCGACCTCGTAGAACCCATGCTCGTCGAAGTAATCGCGAACGATCTTCATGACCCGGTGGCGGGTGCGCAGGATCTCCTGCATGCGGGGCCGGCGCAGGTCGATGTACCGGTGCTTGAGCCGAAGGTCCTCGCTGACCTTCTCGGCCTCGTCGGGCATGAAGGGTGGCGTCTGCGACTTGTTCAGGACCTTGGCGTCGGTGGCACGCACCTCGATCTGGCCCGTGGCCAGGCGCGGGTTGGCCATGCCCGGCTCGCGTGAAACGCAGGAGCCGCTGACCCAGACCACGTCCTCGTTGCGGAGCTTGTCCGCCAAGGCGTGGGCTTGACGGTGCTCCGGGTGGAAGACGATCTGCGTGATGCCCTGGCGGTCGCGCAGGTCGATAAAGATCACGCCGCCGTGATCGCGATACCCGTTGACCCATCCCGCCAAGCTGACCGATTGTCCCACGTGTTCGCTGCGCAGCTGACCGCAGCTGTGTGTCCGAGCTTGCATGTCGATATCCCGAAGTTTTATGCCGCCCCCTTCACGAGCAAGCAAAGAAGCGAAATAGTAACACCTGCCCCCGTACGACTCCATAGCACGTTCACGCAAAGGGAGCAGCGAGGCAGGCACCCATGGAGGGCCCTGGCCCCGCTCGCGAAAGAGGAAAGAAGCCCACGGAGTGCATTCCGTGGGCTTCGAAGTCCGAGGCTATTGTATTTTGGTCCGTACAGCGGACCCTACGAACTGGGTCCCGGCCACCCCCAACGAAGCTTGCTAGACTGATCCGCATGTTCACCGGCATCGTGCAAGCCCGTGGCCGGGTGGTTTCGGTGACGGCCAACCCCTTCGGCAGACGTCTGGTCGTAGACGTTCAGGGGTGGAACCCTCCCCACGGCCCGGCGGCGCGTGGGGATTCGATCTGCGTCAGTGGCGTGTGCCTGACGGTCGTCGAAACCGCCAGCGCGACCCTGGGTTTCGACGTGGTGGCGGAGACGCTGGCGCGCACCACCGCGGGGCAGTGGCAGCCTGGCACCATGGTTAACCTTGAGCCGGCGCTGACGCCGAGCACGCCGCTGGGCGGCCACTTCATGCAAGGGCACGTCGATGGGATCGGTCAGGTCGCCGAGGTCTACCGCGGCGCGGACGAATGCCGGATGACGGTGACGCCGTTGAATTGCGCCGAATCACCCAGCAGCGGCGGCCCGGGGCAGGGCCATGAAGCCTTCCCTGACCTGATGGAGTTGATCGTGCCGAAGGGCTCGATCGCGATCGATGGGGTCAGCCTGACCGTGGCTTCGGTGGGGCGGTCGGACTTCCAAGTCGCTCTGATCCCCGTGACGCTGGAGGTGACCACTTTGGGGGCAGCCCGGCCGGGCGATCGGGTTAATCTGGAAACGGACATCATCAGCCGGACTGCGGTGCACTGGCTCCGGCGTCAGCGGCTGGGCGAATCGAACGTGTCGCTCGAGACGCTCAGGGCCGCGGGGTTCATCGAGGGTTGATCGCAGAGGCGTTCCGGAGGCTATTCCGGGGAGCTTTCCGGGGGG
>JAJUHR010000121.1 GCA_029267795.1 Planctomycetota bacterium | reverse complement strand
CGACAGCGTCGTCGTCGGCAGCCGCACCAGCCGCACCCCACGGTGGCACAACGCCGCAGCGAACCCCACCGCGTCCAGCACCGCCCCGCCCCCGATCGCCACGACATACGAACGCCTGCACAGCCCCGCATCGTGGATCGACCGGCACACCCGCTCCACCACTTTCCAATCGTTCTTACACACTTCCCCGCCGGGCACCGCCCCGACCGCCCCCGCCAGCCTCAACCGCCCCCCAAACGCCCGAAAATACCCCTCAACCCGGTCACTTAACCCCGGCCGACCATCCAGTACCCCCTGATCAACAAACACCAATACCCGCCCCGGTTCGTCCCCCTGGCTTTCCATCAGCCCTCCCAGGGTCGGGTTCGACGGGTCCAAGACGCCTTCGGTCCAGCGGATGCGGTGCGGATTCGTGACGGTTAGAAGCTCGTCCAATCCCATGCTCCAGGATTCTTCCAGCCGGCGTTGATGTCGACTCGATGAATTATCCTAGCCCGTTGATTCCGAAGAGAGGGCACCCGCACGCCGTCGGGGGTGCCGGAGGGCTGCCGCGTCCCGGGCCCCACAGGCTCTACTGCCACGGTACGTGCTATCGGACCATGCAGGCAAGAAATTTCAAATTTGGAATCGAGCCCACACGATACTCCATCCGATCAGCGTCAAGAAACCTTCCAGGTCACGGATGGCCGACTCACCCACCTAGGAAGCCCCCGACATGAGCAACGCCGTGACGCCCCATCAGCCGAACCCAGCCAGCACGATCGCGTCGATCCGTCCTCGCAGCCAGCGTGACCCCCAACACCGCGCTCGGTCAGCGGCCGACACCTTGCTCGCCACATTCAGGGTCGCCACCATCACCGTCGTGGCGCTGGCGATCCTCGCTGCTTTGGTGATCCGCATCAAGGCTTGTTTGGGAGTCTATACCTCTTTCGCAGCTTACCGGCACGACCAGATGAAGATCATCACCTGGATCCTGGTAGCCTCCCTCAGCGCGATCCTGATCCCGCTGTTTACCCGCCGCATCACCCCCAGACGCACCACCTGACAACATCCATCGTTTTTCCCCTCTCCCTCGAGCAACCTTTTTCATCTTGACCATAAGTCGTTGATCTCAGTGTGCCACAGCTTGCTTGCAAGCTGTGCGAACACTCCGGGGACCGTCGCCGGGTGCCTGGGGCTAAGCGCAGCGTGCCCCAGGCCGTCGCGCCGTAGGGCGGATCAAGCGCAGCGGATCCGCCATAACCTGTAGTGACAGGGCATCGACCTGCCAATCATTTCGCCCGCCGAATCTACCTACTTGACTTCGTAGTGTGCGCTGGATGCCACTGGCTGCTTGCAGTGTCGTAGGGCGGGTCTTTGGCCCGCCGAACCCCTTTCGTAGGGTGCGCTGTGCGCACTACCTAGCCCCGGCTGGAAAGCGGGGGTTCTGAACCCCCCACACACCCCGCATGAAAAAACAACGCCGGCCTATCGAGACCGGCGCTGCTCGTATCGGCTCTCACACGTCAGTGTCGGTCACGCAGCCCGGCGCGAAGCCCGCGCGTTGAACCGCACCCGGATCGTCCGTGCCACCGTCCGCCGACGGACACGACGCGACGCACGCGCCCGCGTGCTGGCGCTGCCCCGGCGGGCCTTGGCTTGCGTCGACCGGCCGCTGCGGGCCGTGACGGTCACGCGACGACGGGCCTTGGTGGTCGTGCCGCGGCGGCGCGAAACCGCCCGCGTCCGGCTCCGGCTGCCCGTCGTACGGTTGTTGGTCCGGCTGGCCCTCCTGCTGCCTCTGGATCTGATAGCCATCGTCTGCTCCTTACTCGCCGGGTGGGTTACGTTCTGCTTCCGCGATCAATGCCCGGCCGTCGCGCAAGCAAGCGACATCAAGTCAATGTGATATATCGACCCAATCACACCCGCTGATTAGTCCCGCTCCACACAGAAGTAAATAAAGTCGGCCGTACAACCCGATGACCGGACTACATACCCCATCGCATCAGCACGCCCCCCGGCGCCACCGGCCGCTCGCAGCCAGTGCGATGGCCCTTACGAACAAACATCGACCAAAAAAACAACTCCGGCCGAAAAGCCGGAGCTCTAGTTCGTAGGGCGGGCCTTTGGCCCGCCAATCATTTAGCCCGCCGTGAACACACGGCGGACCCATAGACCCTGCGGCTCGCAGCCAACCCCGGCTGAAAAGCCGGAGTTCTAGAACCCATCAACAGGCTCACATCACCGGGTGCTTGTGGTGCAGCCAGCGATATCCCCCCGACCCTCATCGCAATACAGCCAAGTGAAAAGCGCCCCTAATCGCCGTTGCGAGGCAGAGTGGAATAATGCAGGTGCACCTTTTCGGTTTTCTTCCGCAACCGGATGTTCAGCATCTCCACCCCCAGCGAAAAGGCCATCGCGAAATACAGATAACCCTTCGGGATGTGATGCCCGAAACCTTCGACCAGGAGCATCACACCGATCAGGATCAAAAACGCCAACGCCAGCATCTTCATCGTCGGGTGCTGCTCCACGAAGTCACTCACAGGTCCCGCGAAGATCACCATCACCCCCGCCGCCACCAGCACCGCCGTGACCATCACCGGCAGGTGCCCCGACATCCCCACCGCCGTGATCACCGAATCCAGCGAGAACACCACGTCGATCAGCATGATCTGCAGCACGACCGTCGCCATGCCCACAGCCGCCCTGGCGACGCCGGCCTGGGTGTGCTCCGCCGCCTCCAGCTTCTCGTGGATCTCGTACACCGCCTTGCCGACCAGGAACAGCCCCCCAACAATCAAAATCACCCCTTTGCCGCTGACCTCACCCACCACCCACGGCGCCTCGGGCCACAACGGTTCCGTCAATCCCATCACCCAGGTGACCGCCATTAGCAGCACGATCCGCGACGCCACCGCCGCCACAATCCCCAGCCGCTGAGCCCTACGCCTCCGTTCCTGCGGTAGCCGGCCGGATAGGATCGCGATGAAGATCACGTTGTCGATCCCCAGTACCACCTCCAGCCCCACCAGGGTCAACAGCGCCACCACACTGGACAGCGACCACAACTCCGTCTGCGGTGTAGCCGAAATCCCTGCTCCCGTCGCAAGCGTCAGCAATCGGATCATGGCCGGGAGTTATAGCAGATTTGGCGGCGCACTCGCAGTGGCGCCCCGTCAACGTAGGATGTGATTTCGGATGGCACCGTCGCCCAGCACCGATCCCCCACAACGCAGGGGACGCTCGCCCACGCCCCTCCGGGACGACTTGCCTCCGCACTCGATCGTCGACGATGGCTCTATCGGCTCGAATGCAGCGCCACGCGGTTGCCCTCGCTGTCGATCACGATCGCGCGGTACCCGTACGGCCCTATGGCGTGCTCGGGCTGCAAGACTTTGCCCCCGAACGTTTCGACCAAGCCCACCGCCTCACCCAGACGGCCCTCGGCGTTCAGGTACACCAGCGGACCGTACCCCGCCCGCACCGGCTCCTTGGCCGTAAACAGGCAGCAGGACACCTCGTAGTCGCGGTGCTCAAACACCCCGATCGACGTATCAGGAAAATCCTTCCGGTCGATGTTCACGGACAACACGTTCGAATAGAACTCGATCGCGCGCTTCAGGTCCGTCGCCGGGACGTCCAGCCAAACAACGAGGTTCGCCATGACGCTTCCTCCTTCGACCTTGACCGGGTCCGCCTGGGTGTGTCGCAATACTACATGCGGGGTGACGCAGGGCAGCGGAGCGACGCCGTAGCGTATGCTCAGGTATCGCTGGCTCTCCCCCCAGCCGCTCCCCGTTGGGAAACCGCCGCAACTAAAATCAGGACGCTCTTCGCACCGTCAAAGAATTGTATCCGCGCCCCCGGCGTACCCCAGCATCGATATCGATCATGCCGATGCACGAACCCCATCGCACCGCGTGATGGCCTTGCTGCGCGGAGGGGTTTTTCTCCGGGACCGCCTCGCCTGATCGGCTTCGCCTCATCCAGCCCTTAATCAAACCGCGCCCCGGTGGGGGCGTCCGCCCCGCGCATGAAGGTGAGCGTATTCATGTCCAAGACACCCAGATCGATCGGGGATCCCACCGTGGCCCCGTTGCTGGGGTTGATCTCGATCAGCCGGTCGATCGCCGCGGAAAAGCCGTAAAGCCGACCGTTCACACACTCCAGGGCCTTGGTGTCGGCATATTCCAGCGTGCCGATCAACGTCTCCGTCCCAGCCGAAGGTGTCAGCTCGTAAAGCTCCTGGCCATACGTGGCGTAAAACTTGGCAGACGTCGACGCAGCCAGCCCCTCGTACACGCGGCCCAGCGGCATCACCACCTCGTACGCCCCGGTACGCGGGTTGACCTCGACGATCTGCGCCAGCGGCGCCGTGTTCTCCTGGACGATCACATCCGCGCCCGTGAATTGCAGGTACCAATGCCCCGAAGGCGTCCCCGCACGGGGGTTGTACAGCTTGACGTTCAGGTTCCCCCGGATCGTGAAAGTGTATTGCCTTTCGTTCGTCATCACATAAGGGCTGCCGTTCACGAGCAACGTATTTTGAACCCCATCGCCCTTGGCTCTGACGCGGACGTATTGGGCAGGCCCCTCGTAGTACACCCCGCCAAGAGCCAGCAACAGATTCCCTTTCAAGCTGTCTCGGGTGATTTCACCCCCATCCCCCTTGACGATCAGAAGCTCGTTGTCAGGCGAAGAGTTCGGGTTGATGTTGATCTCCCCACCGACGTCCACCGTCAGCGCTCGAACCGCGAAGACCTCGTGCTGCCCGATCTCGTTCAGCGGCGTGGGCTGGCCATCGCCAAGCGCCGCGCCGGCTTGCGGCTTCACCGCGACAGCGCCGGTGATCCGACCGGTGCCCAAGTCTTGCCCAACGATCGCAGCCGCTGCGGTCAGGCTGTTGATATACACCAGCTTCGTGTGGTGATCCGATGGATCAGCCCAGAACGCGAAGATGTTCGTATTGCGAGGAATGTAGGCCGAGGCGCCCACCCCCGTCGGCACCGTCCCGTCGCTAAGCCGCACCGTGCCGATCGGATCCAGATCGCCGCTCTCCAGGCCGTAACGGATCAATTCCCCGGTGCCGCTCCCCACCCCGTAGAGAACGTAGGCGTCGGTGATGACCGGTGTCGCCCGGCCGGCGCGCGGCAGGCCGTTGTACCAGGCAAAAATCGCCAGCCCAACCAGGATTACTCCCCCTAACAGAAGGCTTTTTCTTCGTTCCATGGTAGAGACATCCTGCAGTAAGCTTTCTTCCGAAGCCCTCCGCGTTTGAGTAGGGAAGCCTCCGTCAGTAACTCGCCTGTGAACTCGCCCGACCGCCTCTCCCAACTCGCCACGATTCAAATATTCAACAAGCAATATCGGTCAATCCCTACAATCAATTTGGTCGTAACCCCGGCAGCAGGCCCGAATCAAGCCGGCCGTGTGCTAGATGTGCCCTCTGCTCAAACGGGGTCCCGGGGGCGAGATGATGGGGCGGACGATAAAAACGGGGCCCGCGGCACCCGCTCGGCCTTTGCCGGGCTTGCCCCCAGCCGGCAACCTGCGGCTTCCCCTCGCGCTCTTGCCGGTAAGCCGCTGCGATCGCCCCCCTCCGCCGCAGCCGTGTGCTTGCTCAATCGGGGTGGCCGGATTTGAACCGACGACTTCCTGCACCCAAAGCAGGCGCTCTAGCCAAGCTGAGCTACACCCCGTGGGTCGACCGCTGCGAACCGGCGAGGCTTGAGATCCCCGAGGCTTCCGCGGAGGCGATCGAGGCATCCATTTTAGAACGTTTCCCGTCTGGGTGTAACACGATCAGGCTCGGGGTGGCCGTCTGGAACGAAGCATCACCGCGCCTCGCTCAGGTAAGCCGCCAGCAAGTCCCGGCACGCGTGCAGGTCGCCCAGGTGGATCATCTCCGTCACGGTGTGGATGTACCGCGTCGGGCACACCAGGGCCATCACCCGCTGTCCAGCCGCCGTGCGCTGCACCGACGAGCCGTCGTTCCCCCCGCGGGGCAGGATCACCCGCTGGTG
>JAJUHR010000162.1 GCA_029267795.1 Planctomycetota bacterium | reverse complement strand
TGGGGAAAATGCGCGGGGATGTCGCGCCAGCATCGATCGGCGATTTGCCCAGCAGCATTCAACCGCATTGCGCCAGCCACCACCTCGCCGAACAGACAGGTACGGTCCTGCGTGCAGATGGTCACAAAATATGCCCCCGGCTGTGAATAATCGTACCCATTCAAGCGGATGCTGCGGCGGTTGGGGCGGGGTCCAAACCCGCCCGTTTCGGCGTGTCTGGTCATAATCCCCGCTCCTTCAAAAACCGCTCCGCATCCTTCACGCGCAGCTCGCCAGAGATGAGCTTGGGCAGGAGCGCGTTGCGCAGCCGCTGCGCCAGCACCACCTCGCCGTAGCTTTCCCTCTCCCTCTGGGAGAGGGTCGGGGTGAGGGTATCGCCGGAAGGCGATATGTCCGGCCCGTGAGCGATGCGCCAACCGCTGGCTTCCAGCCACGCCACGGCGGCTTCTTCGACGGTAGATCTGGTGAAGGCGCAGTCCGTCATCCACCCGCCTCCTGCGCTTTCGGCTCGTCCGCACTCTCCCACTGCTTGCAGATGGCTTCGACGTCGGTTGTGGGTGCCGAATCGCCCACCCAATAACGATAGAACTTCGGATCACGGCTCCTGGGTACGGGGCGCGCCTCACGGATACGAACGAGCGCAGGGGCCGGAACACATTCACCGAGGACGAGCGCCGTCTGCGGTGCGAGCGCTGGGATCTGATCGAGCATCGGCCCGTAAATGCCCGGGACGATCTCCTTGAAGTACTTCAGATCCTCGGGGTTCTGCAGCCGATGCACGATGAAGCTGTTGCACTGCGATAGCACAGTCTTCGAGAGCTCACTTGGCCGCTGGGAGGCCACCAGAAGACTCAGGCCGTACTTTCGCCCCTCGCGAGCGATCCGCTCGAATACGACGCGAGCGATCGACTCTTCCTCGGTGAACCGTGGCTGCTGGATGTAGTTCTGGGCCTCTTCGAGAACCAGCACAACGGGAAGCGAGCCTCGCGCGCCCTCACCGCCCTGCTCGCCGAGACGCTGCAGGAATTCGAGGATCAGCCGGCCGATCAGCGCTGTTACGTTCTCCAGTACCTCAGCCGCAAGCAGGCTCAGGTCGAGGATGACAACATCGGCCGCGGCTTCCTTTTGCCGTTGCCTGTCATAGAAGGGCAACTGCCCATTTGGAACGTCCCTTTCGCTTGACAACGAAACCCCGGAACCGGCACCGATACCGAGCGTGTCGCGAAGGAATGTTGCCAAGGCATGCGCGGGATTCGGCAGCGTTCCCCCGACAGGACCGAACATAAAGTCGAAGCGCGTGTCGGCGAGCAGGCGGTCGATTCGCAGAAGCATCGTCCCGGAGAAGTCGCGCGCCCTCGCCCCTCCTGACTCCTCGCGCCGAAGGACCTGCTCTATGTGGCGCGAGCGGAACTTGAGCTTGTCGAAATACGAAGGCGCGTCTGCCGACCGCCCGGTGCTGTCCGCACTCTCGCCGAGTTGCGCCCCGGTCAGCTTCTCGTAGATCGGATCCAGGGCATCGCGGATCGCCTTCCTTGCGTCAGCAGGGAGAACCTTGGGGTAGGTTTTGTTGTCGATATGGTTCGCGGCAGTGTTCGAGACTTTATCGAGCGCACTGTCCACGTCCGCTTTGGTCAGGCCGTATTTGGACTCCGCCTCAGCCCATGCTGCTGTCAGGTCGTCCTGGCCGATGCGCCTCTTGAGTCCATCTGCCAGGTCCCGCACATCCTTTGATGTCTTCTCGTCCTTGCCGGAAAGGGACCAAATCCTGTTAAGCTCGAGAACAAGTTCTTCGCGCAGGACGGCAAGCGGAGGCGCGCCTCCTGTATCGTTTCGCGCGAGGCGAAGTGCTTCGAGGAGAACGGGCCGCTGAACGCCCTTGGACGCTTGGAAGAGCCGCACGAAGTCCTCGGCGTTCATGAACCAGTACGGGATCACGAGCCTTTCCGAGGCCATGCGCGGATCAGAGGGAATGTAGAGCGTGTGCCGCGCGGCGGCCTCCTCCCAACTGCCGTCGTCCTTCTGCCTCTGGAACGCCGTTCGATACTCTCCGTTGGTGTCCAGGATGACGCACGTCGTCCGCTTGACCGCCGGTTGCTCGCGGATGGACTGGATCAAGCTTGCGATCGTGCACGACTTGCCGGAACCGGTGCTTCCGAGAATCGCGGCATGTTTGCCGAAGAACGCATCTGGGTCGATCCGGATAGGCCGCCCCTGTACCACCGCCGACTCGCCGATCGGGATGCAGAACCCCGGGGCATCCGGGCTGGGCGCTGAACCTGCCGTCTGTTCTATGGGACCGAAGATGGCGTCCAGGTCGGCCCGCCCAGCCAGGTGGACTGGACTATCCAGGACGGGAAACAGCGATACGCCTTGCCGAAACGTATCGCCGTCGATGGTGCCGATGAGCGTTGCCTTCATCAGGCGCCGGGCGGCAGGCAGCGCAACCATGGTCCGGTCGGCCTTCATCTCCACTTCTTCCACCAGCACGACACGCGTCACCATGGCGACCAGACGCCGTGCTCCCACCGGGATGATCACGTAGGAATTGATCCGCCCGACCTCTTGGGGACCTTCGTACGTGCTCCGGCTCATCCCCTTCAAGTCGCGGTTGAGCTCGATGCTCACCTGGGCTGTGTCAACAGCGACCACGCGCCCGATCTCTGTATCAGTTGCCATCGGGCTGACCTCCCTGCGGCTTAGCGCTGTTTGCGAGGGCACGGTACGTTTCGAGGACCTTCTTGCGGATCTCCTCGTCCCGCAGGTCCGGTAGCAGCTTCTCCACGAGGCCTGCGAAGGTTCCTAGCGTTGGGCCTTCAGCAATCCAGACGCGACGGTCTCCCTGTGCGCGGAGCTTCTTGACGAACTCGCTCTTGGGCGCCGGATCCACGATAACCAGAGTGAAGCTCGGCACGGCCAATGCCTGGCGGATGATCGCGTTCACGTGTTCGTCGCCGAACCCGTACCCGATGACGAACAACACTGACTGGGGTCGCGTGAGGGCGCCGGCAAAACGGCGGAATAGCTCTGAGTAGGGAAGGCCCAGCGTCTCACCGTATTTGGCCGGCGTCGGGTAGATCAGTAGCGGTTCCGAGCTCTTCGGATCAAACGGTTCGCACCGAACGCCGTAAGGATCATCGATGGTCGGCTCGCTTGAACGCCAAGTAATCGAGCCATGCAGCTTATAGAGGTGCAGCACGCGGTCAAAACGGTGCACTCGGCCCTCAGTGGTCTCAGCTGGAAAGTACAGATCTTGCTCATAGCTTTCAGGACGAAATACGCGGTGCTGTGTACCCACAAAGCCATCGATCAGCACCACACCCTCAGCATCTGCTGCCTGCTCTACAAGCGTGTCGTAGTTGAGTGTGAAGATGTTCACCCGCTTGAGGTTCAGCGGACGAGTTAAGAGTTTTCGGAGCAGCACCTTGTAGGTTACAAGGCCGTCTTTCTTGCCCTCGGACGGGAGGTTACATAATCTTGCGAGGGCACGCGTTCCATGGAGGAGCGCCGCACTGAGATCTTCTGCCTTGGCGTCGATGTCCGGCCGCCCGTCAAAACGCAGATGCACTCCACTTGCGGGTAATGCACCGCACCAGCGATGGAGCTGAGCCAGCACCTGCTCGAAGTTGGCGGCGAGGGGCGACGCAGTATTGCCATTCAGTTCATCGCGGCGGTTGAGTATCTCGTCGCGCGTGATGGGGCTGTTTGCAGCACCGCAATACCGAATAGCCAGGTAGAACAGTGATAGCCAGTCCTGAATCTCTTCCTTCGATGTGTATGCAATCCCCTCGTCGGCCATCAAGGCCCTCTCAATGGCAACTGGAACGGACCCGATCAGTGGCCCACCGCAGTCGACCGAGGTGCCTGCTCCGAGGAGAAGAGAAACGGTTTCCGTCTTGAGCAGGGTGCCGACACGAATCCGGACATCTTCGAGTATCTCCTGCGGCAATGGCGGAGACGAGGTGGCTTGAACCGCTTCGCCATTCTTATCGGAGTTGGACGGAACCTTTGCAAGTAGGTTTTCTCCACCAATCTCGAACCGGTTTTCTGGTGGTCTATTCGTTGCGTTCATGTCGGCACCCCAGTTGTTTTGTCCACAATTCCCTGAACAAATCGTTCCGCATCCTTCACCCGCAGCTCGCCGCTGATGAGCTTGGGCAGCAGCGCGTCGCGCAGGGCGGCGAGGGTGCGGGATTCGCGCTCATGCTCGACGACCTTGAGATACATCGGGCGCGACACACGATCGAAGGCGTCCATGACGCTAGCGCCAGGCGTGACCATCCGAATCGGCCTGAAGTTGGTTTTGCTGATCTCCAAGAACGTCGAGCCGTTGGCGTGACTGACGATTTCGTCGTCGGCCGCTCTGGCCCAGCGCAGCAGGAAGAGGTTGGATATGCCGGGACGTGGCTTCATCGCGATGAAGCCTTGGTTGACGGCTACTGGTACTTCTGCGATCGCCAAGTAGCCTATGGGTGCACGCGAGGAGAGAAGTACCGTTCCCTTCGGAAGCAAACCGGAACTGATTTGCGCCAGGCCAGCGTCGGTGATCTTTCGCTCCGTATCGAGCAGCACTGGCATCGACAACCCCGATAAATCCTTCGGCGTGACCCAGTGATGAGTGCCGCCTTCCCAGTATTCGGCCCGTTCCGTCTTTGGGGTGCTTCCGCCAACAATCTCTGCCAACTCGCTAATTGGCTTCACCTCCCACCCCTCCGGAATCGCGCCGAGTTCGGAGGGGACGAGGTGGGCGGGGAACAAGTGGTCGAAAGCGGTGCTTTCGACCACACCCTCATCCCCGGCCCTTCTCCCAGAGGGAGAAGGGAGTTCCTCGACCACATCCTCACCCTGGCCCTCTCCCAGTGGGAGAGGGGGACGGGGTGAGGGTTGATTTTGACCCTGCCTCCTCGCCATGTTCCGCCTGACGGGGTCAAAATCAATGAACCACGACTGGAACAGCGCGCGCGCCATCGCCTCCAGCGTCTCGCTCATCCGCCGGTTCAGCTCGATCTTGTCGTCCAGCGTGCCGAGGATGTGGGCGATGGCGCGTTGTTCGG
>JAJUHR010000178.1 GCA_029267795.1 Planctomycetota bacterium | reverse complement strand
GGGTTGCAGGCTGTTTATGATCCTCCGTACCAGGACCCGCCGAACGACCTGGTGGACGCGGATCACAACCAAGTGCTGATCGCGGACCGTGGGAAGCTCACGCACGTCGGCGAGCTTGGGCAGATCGCGATTTTTGGGCCCAGGCCGCCCGCGGTGTTGGGGGGCGACCCGGTTACGGTCGCGGAGGCGTGGGCGGGGGTGACCGACGCTTCGGACCAGATGCTTAATTTCGCTGCAAGCGACCTGGTCGACCCGACGGGGACCTACCCGAACCTTGCGATGCCGCACGCGGTTCTATTGCTGGACCGGTTCACGACGCTGAGCCCGTTGGTCGACGGCTTGGACAACGACAATGCGGACAGCGATGAGGACGGGCAATCCGCCGACGACGTGTATGAACAACTGGTGCCGGGGACGATCAACCTGAACACGGCCCCGCGCGAGCTTTTGGAGAAGGTGCTGCCGATCCCGGATGTGACCACGCGGATGGATGTCGTGGGCAAGATCGTGGGGTTCCGCGACATGAGCACGGCCCCGTACAACGACGGCAAACGGGGCACCGATATCGCCGAATACCGCGACCAACCCGGCATCGCCATGACGGGCGAACTGATGCTGTGCTTAAGGGACATCTTCGGCAGTGACGGGAACGACAACAGCGAGCTCGGCCCTGGCAATGTGGCGATCGACTTTAACTGGGACCCGACCACTTCGACCGAGGCTGCGGATACGGACGGCATCGTCGACGACCGGGAGGAGCAGGCGATGGTCGCCAAGTGGCTGTCGCAGGTGGCGTCGACCCGCAGCGACGTTTTCACGGCGTACGTGGTGATCCTGGGGTACCCGGCCAGCGACTTCCGCAAGGGGGCGGTGGAGTCGGCGCGATTCATCGCGGTGTTCGACCGGTCGGGGATCACCGGCCCGGATGACGCGGTGCGTGTGGTGGGCGTGCAACGACTGGATTAGGTTTTACCCGAAAATGCAATCGGGATAGCTGAAGCGGTTGAGGTGACGTGGCGGAGCGAGGCGCCACCCCTACAACAACCGGGGCATCGCTACGCTCTGCCCCAGCCACCCAGCCGCGGCTAATCCTCCACCCCAGCGACCCCGTGGCGAGGGCGGTGCGGCTTGGAAGATGAAATGTCCGGGCGGGCCCGGACCTACGAGCGGTGCATTTGGCGGGGCAAAGCCCCGCCCTACGACTTGGATGGGTTCTCATGCACACAGCAGCCTCGCCTTCGGCTCGGCATGCTGTGTGGCACCCTGCCACCCGCGGCTGGGCGGTTTTGACGCAACGATGTTGGTCCGCATAGCGGACCCCACGGCACAGCTTGCGAGCGAGCTGTGGCACCCGATGCCCAGCGCATGGGGAAGGCGCGGCGTGTTGCCGGTATGGCGGCGGGTCACTAACATGGGTCCGCCATGCCCAGCCCAGTTGAAAAGCGCCCGCTGACGGGGGCTTCGATGACTCCGGCCTATGACCCTCGGACCGATCCGAACTGTATCTTTTGCAAGATCGCTGCCGGTCAAATCCCCTGCTATAAGCTGCACGAAGACGAGTGGGTGGTGGCGTTTCTGGACATTGCGCCGCTGTCGGTGGGGCACTGCCTGGTGGTGCCCAAGGCGCACTACGAGACGCTGGACCGGATGCCGGCCGAGTGGGCGGGTGCGTGCGCCGCGGTGCTGCCGCGGCTGAGCCGGGCGGTGGTGGCGGCGACTGCGGCGGCGGGGTGGAACGTGCTGCAGAACAACGGGAGGATCGCGGGGCAGGCGGTCGGCCACGTGCACTTCCACATTATCCCGCGGCGGGAAGGCGACGGGCTGGGGTATCGCTGGCCGGCGGGGAAGCTTGAGGCGTCGGAGGCCCAGCGGCTGTTGGCCGCGATCACGGGGAAGCTCTAGAACCTGCAGTTTCGTAACACCCTCCCCCAGTTGGGAGAGGGTTGGGGTGAGGGATGGACGGGTGGTTTTTCGGGGAATTTCCGGGAGGTTTCACCCCTTACCTGGCCTCTCCCCTCAAGGGGAGAGGGGGTTTAAAACCGGTTTGAACCGCGTGGGGGAACCCATGCGGGGAATGATTCGTCGGGACGCCACGTGCCGGGGCTGTATGAACGACCCATGCTTGATGAACTGAAGGACTTTCAAGGCGGGTCGGCTGCGGGCTCGTCCAACCCAGCACATCCATGAATGTCATCCCGCTGAGCATGCCGGACATCACCGACGCGGAGATCCAGGCCGTGGTGGACGTGCTGCGTTCGCGGCGGCTGAGCATCGGTCCGCGGCAGGCGCGGTTCGAGGAGATGGTGGCGGAGCGGGCGGGGCGGCGGCACGGGATCGCGGTCAGCAGTGGCACGGCGGGGTTGCACCTGGTGATGCAGGCGTTGGGGATCGGCCCGGGGGACGAGGTGATCACGACGCCGTTTAGCTTCATCGCCTCGGCCAACTGCATCTTGTATGTGGGGGCGACGCCGGTGTTCGTGGACATCGACCCGCGAAGCCTGAACATGGACCCGGCGAACATCGAGGCGGCGATCACCGAGCGGACTAAGGCGATTTTGGCGGTGGAGGTGTTCGGGAACACGGCCCATATGGACGCGATCGCGAAGATCGCCCAGGCGCACGAGCTGGTCCTGATCGAGGACTGCTGCGAGGGGCTGGGGGGCAGGCACCGGGGCCGGCCGGTGGGCTCGTTCGGGCGGGTGGGCGTGTTCGGGTTTTACCCCAACAAGCAGATCACCACCGGCGAGGGCGGGATGATCGTGACCGACGACGATCACCTGGCGGCGGCGTGCCGGTCGATGCGGAACCAGGGGCGGACGGACCTGGAGATCCGCGGCGACACACCGGCGCTGAGCACGGGGCACGGCTGGCTGGAGCACGTGCGGCTGGGGTACAACTATCGGTTGAGCGAGATCGGCTGCGCCCTGGGGATTGCGCAGATGGAGAGGCTGGACGAGATCCTCGAGGCCCGGCGGCGGGTGGCGAACCTGTACATCCAAAAGCTGATGGACTGGCAGGATTTGATGCTGCCCACGGTGGAATCGCCGACGGATATGAGCTGGTTCGTGTTCGTTGTGCGGCTGAACGATTTGTACGGGCCGGTGGAGCGGGACCGGATCATTGCGGGGCTGCGCCGGCACGACATCGGATCGGCCAACTATTTCCCGTGCATCCACCTGCAACCGTTCTACCGGGAGCGGTTCGGTTACGAACGGGGGGCGCTACCCGTGGCGGAGTCGGTCAGTCAGCGGTGCATCGCCCTACCGTTCTTCAACAGCCTGGACGAAACGCAGGTTGAGCTGATCGTGCACACGCTGTCGGTGATGCTGCAGAGGGAGCAGTTGATGCGCAAGGCGTGACCCCCCCTGCCGTGCGGGCTATGAGCGATTTTCACATGCGTAGGCAGAGGTGGCCCATCGGGGAAGCGCATGGCGAGCAAGCGGAAGAAACCAGGAGTTGCAGGCCGTGCGCTGACGGCGGTTTACCCCGCCTCGCCGTGCATCCTCGGCCTGGATTGGCTGGAGCTGACGGTTCGGCATCCGATCCGGACGGCGGCGACGTACGAAGCGATCGGCTTCACGCTCCGTGGAGGGGGCGGGAGGCAGCCGAGGCTATCCGTTGGGGGGACGACGTTAGTGTTGCGTGGGGCACGTGGGTCCCCTGGATCCCCCAACCTCTCCAGCCCCTCCGGACTCGGCGAGGGCACGAAACCGAAGCCAGAGCAGAGGGTGCGGATCCAACTGGTGGTGGACGACGTGGGAGCGAAGCGTCGGCAACTCGTCCATCTGGGGCTGAAACCCGGCCCGTTGAGGCGTCAGAGCCGCGGGGATGGGGTATTCGAATGGCGGGACCCAGACGGTCACGCGATTTGTTTCGTTGGCCCGAGGCGGGGTCGCTCCCAGGGCTTAACACGCCGAGCCCGATCAGCAAAACGGGCAGGCTCAAGGGTTCGCTGATCTCCCGGGCCCGATCGGGTACCAGGGGACACACGACCAGACCATACAATGACCATGATGACGTTATCTCACACGTTGATGATCGGGCTCGGTGGACTGCTCGGCGAGGCTGGGCGTGGGGCTGCGCCGCCCGACGAGAGCCTCTATGTGGTCTGGGCAGTGACGTGCCTGGTGATCGCGGTGGTCCTGTTTTTTTTGGAGTTATTTGTGCCGTCCGGGGGGCTGATCGGGCTGGGGGCGGGGACGAGCCTGGTCGCTGGGATCGTGCTGCTGTTCCGGTTTAACACGAAGGTGGGGCTGGTCAGCGCGATCGTGGCGTTGGGCTCATTGCCGTTTGTGTTCATGCTGGCGCTGAAGGTCTGGCCGCACACCCCGATCGCTCGTATGTTGCTGCTGAAGAATCGGCCCGGAGGAGGGCCCGAGACGACCGAGGGTTCCGGCGGAGCGGAGCCCGCCCTGTGTGTCGGGCTGCGGGGCAAGGCTTTGACCGACCTGCGCCCGGTCGGGACGTGCCTGATCGAGGGCCGGCGGCTGGAGTGCCTTGCGGAAAGCGGGATGATCCGCGCGGGCAGCCCGGTGTGCGTTGTGTCAGTGGACGGGATGCATACCAAGGTGCGGCGTGAAGAAGAGGCGTAGCAGGCGGCTGTGTCAGGCGGCTCCCCCCTACCGGTTCGACCAAGCACGTCAAGAAGGCGTCGTAGCGGCGAAAATCGAGGTTAAATCGCCTCTCCTGGGCCCATCGCCCGCACGATCTGCTGCGGGGTGCTGATCGATCTGATGCGAATCCCGAAGTTCTCGCCGACTTTCACGGCCTGTCCCCGGCCGATGACTTT
>JAJUHR010000060.1 GCA_029267795.1 Planctomycetota bacterium | reverse complement strand
CCTAAGTCCTGCTTTCTCAGCCGTCGACGGATCAACTCCGCGGTGGGCTGGGTGCTGCGCTGGGCGGTGCGGGCTGGGGAGTTGGGGTGGCTGCCTTGGATCCGGGAGAACCCCCTGCAGGGGAGGGGGCCGCAGCCGTCGATGCCGAGGTCGGCGTTGCTGTCGGGGGCGCTGGGCTGGGCGGGCTGGTCCGGACGCGTAACCGACGAACTAGGGATTGGAGGTGGTCCAGCTCGTCCTTGCACTGGGTGATCGAAGATGCCGCTTCCAGGGCAGCCACCGCGCGCCCGGCAGCATCGGTCAGCGAGCCAAAACCGTAGCCCGTCCCCGTAGCATGGAGTGCCTGGCAGGCGCGCTTGACCGCTTTCAGGTCGTCCTTTTCCAAAGCGAGCGTCATCTCTTTGACGGTCTGTTTCACGCGATCCAGGTAGGTGCTGATCAATCCAGCCATGTCTTGCTGATCGCTGAGCTCGCTGTAGACCGGCTCGTTGTCCCCACTGGCACGAACCGTCTTAAGACACTCAGTGATGACGTTTAACAGCATGACCGGGTCGTACGGCTTGCTCATGATTTCGGCGGCCCCCGCGGCCTTGGCGGCCTCGAGGCGGGCCAGGGTCGACTCGGACGTCAGGGCGATGATCGGCCCAAGGAACCCGGCCCTGCGGACATCGCCGATCAAGCTCTCGCCGGACACCGCTCCGAGGTTCAAGTCACAAATGATCAGGTCGAAGCTATGAGCCTTCAGGGCGTCCAGGGCCTCCTGACCGCTTAGGGCTCTGTGGAGTTCGAGGCTGGTCTTACGGAGGTGGAAGCTCAGCAGGTCGTGCTCCATCACTTGGTCATCGATGCAAAGCACCCGGCCGGCAAGTTGGGCCGAGTCGTTCACCATCGCCGCCACCAGAGACGCGGGCCAGTCTTTGCGATCGAGGAAGAGCTTCAGGTCCAAGGGGATGTCGAACTGGATCCCCATGATGTGATGCGGGCCACGCAGGTGATTACACCACGCCACGCGCCCGGTCACCAGCCGCTTTTTCCCGTTGGTAGTGGTCAGTTGGACTTTGCAGCGGCTGTGGGGGTGGACGAAGCCGCCGTGGATCAAAGAGATGCCGCCCGCGGAGATCTCACGCGGATAAACCAGGAACCGGCCGACCCCCCCACCAGGGTGAACGATCTCCAGACCCACCTCGTGCGACCGGTAATCCACCCGGTCGCTGTGTCTGCGGTTATTGCCCTGATGAGCGACCGACATTTCTCTGAGCAAATTCAGCAGATCTGTCCGCTCGGCATCGCTCATTCTAACACGATAAGATAGCAGCTCTTGAATCACGGACTCAAAAAATCCCCTTTTTATGGAAAAGCTCTCCCTTTACCACATCGGCTGAATCGGACAGACCCTACATAAGGCAAGGCCTTGAGGCTATCGCGGGTTCAGATCAAGAGTTTGAAAAGTCAGTATTGAGCAATTCCGGTGAGCCTTACAAAAGTCGGCATGCCAAAAACTTTCGATATTTCTAAATTTGTCAATTTCGAGTACGCTTGGCGTATGCCTCAGTCCAAGTCAAACCCACCGTCGCCCGAGCTTGGTCAGCAGGAGGCGTTGCGTCGTTTCAAAGCCGATGTCTTTCAGGCCCTGAGCCACCCCACTAGGATCCACATCATCGAGTGCCTGCGAAATGGGGAGTTGCCGGTCGGCGCCCTTCTGGAAAGACTGAGCGTCGAGCCTGCCAATCTCTCCCAGCACCTGAGCTTGCTCCGGGGTCAGCGGCTGGTGACAAGCCGGAAAGCTGGCAATCAGGTGTTTTACTCGCTGCGCGACCCGATGCTCATCGAGGTGCTCGACACGATGCGCCGGTATTTTCAGGCACACTTGGAAGAGGCGACGGAGATGCTCAAAGGCATCGAGGCTGAACGGTAGATTCCTATGAATACTCCATCTATCTCTGAAAGCTTTCTTCCCAAGTCGGTTCTTTGTCTAAAGGGCTACAACGCCGGCAAGTTCACGTCGGACTTGGTGGCGGGCGTCACGGTAGGGCTGGTGGCGCTGCCCCTGGCCATGGCGTTCGCTATTTCCTCGGGCGTTTCGCCCCAGGCGGGGATTTACTGCGCGGTGGTGGCGGGGTTTCTCATCTCGGCGCTCGGCGGCTCCAGGACACAGATCGGCGGTCCCACGGGCGCGTTCGTGGTCGTCGTGGCCGGCATCGTCGCCGAGCACGGCCTCGACGGGCTCTTCATGTGCACGCTCATGGCGGGCGTCGTGTTGGTTGTTTTGGGAGCCACGGGGCTTGGAACCGCCGTGAACTACATCCCCCGACCGGTGGTCATCGGTTTCACCAACGGGATCGCGGTTCTGATTGCGAGCACTCAGATCAAGGACTTCTTCGGGCTGCAGATCGAGCAGGTGCCGGGGGAGTTCCTCGGGCGTCTCGAAGCCATAGCCGAGCGTTGGGACACGCTGTCGTGGCCCGCCACGGCGATGTCCTGTGGCACGCTGGTCGTGATCATCCTAATGATGCGTTGGATCAAGCGTATCCCGGGTTCGATCGTCGCGCTTTTTGCCGGCACCGCCCTGGCGTGGGGGTTTCGGCTGCCGCTGGAGACGATCGAGACCCGGTTTGGCGGGATCCCAAGCGGCCTGCCCCACATCGTCCTCCCCGCCTTTCGGCCCGATCTGATCCTCCCGCTGCTCTCGCCCACCCTGACCGTGGCCATGCTTGGGGCCATCGAGTCCTTGCTTTCTGCGGTGGTGGCTGACCGGATGACCGGGGACAAGCACAACCCCAACGTGGAACTCGCCGCGCAGGGCGTTGCCAACATCATGTCTCCCCTTGTGGGGGGCTTGCCCGCGACGGGGGCGATTGCGCGAACCGCGACCAACATCCGCTCCGGCGCCCAGACACCCGTCGCTGGGATGCTCCACGCGGTCACGCTCCTGATCGTGCTCCTGGTGGCTGCCCCGCTGGCCAAGCACGTGCCGCTGTGTGTTCTGTCGGCGATCCTGATGGTGGTCGCTTACAACATGGGGGAGTGGGGTGAGATCCCCGAGATTCTAAGGCTCGCGAAGGCTGATGTTTCTGTCTGGGGGATCACCTTCGCGCTGACGGTGTTTGCCGACCTGACGGTGGCGGTGGAAGCCGGGATGATCTTCGCGGTCCTGATGTATATCCGTAAAGTGACCGCGACGACCACCGTTTCGAGGGTCACTCCCGAATACATCCGGGCGGGGTTTGCCCACAGCTTGCAAACGAACGAGATCCCCGAAGGGGTCGCGCTCTACCGGATCCACGGCCCGTTTCTCTTCGGCTCCACCGAGAAGCTTTCCATCGTCGAAGAGGAGATCGATCGCCTGCCCATGGTTGTCGTGTTGCGGCTTCGCAATATGACAGCCATCGATGCGACCGGCCTGCACGCCATTGAAAAACTCGCGGACAAGCTCCACGAGACGGGCCGGCATCTGGTGCTGTGCGGCGTGCGGGATCAGCCGGCCAAGCTGTTCGAGCGGGCTGAGTTCCACAGGCACATCGGCGATGCCAACATCCAGCCAACGCTGGAAGCGGGGATCCGAAGAGCAAAAGAAATCCTCTCATCACTAAAGAAAAAGAACGACGTGTTGGTTGGAGCGTAAGGGGCTCCGAGAAAGGATCGAGCTCCGTGAATCCGTGACGTAGTGAGCGTCGAGAAACAAAAAAAGCCCCGGCAAAGGTGGGCGGGGCTTAGTGTCGGGAAAGTTTTGTAGATCGGGTCGTCGCCTAGCGACTGGGCCGTCGAAGCAAGGGGCTGAGGGAGGCGGCGCCCAGAAGCAGCGCCAAGGTCATCGGTTCGGGGATGACCTCGATGGTCGCGGTGCCGTAGTCAAAGAGTCCTGCGACGGAAACGCCGTTGTCAACGATGTCGATCGCACCGACGGCCAGGTGGAGCGTGGTCGAACCCACGCCCAAGATGCTGTAATCGACCCGGGCGAAAAGCCAAGCGCCGGCGACGGAATCGTAGAGCGGGTCATAGATGGACACGGCGGTGTTGAAGCCGAACCCCTCGGTGACCGCGACGCCGGTCATATTCAAGACCGAGTTCGCGGAGACGGTGGGGTCGCTGACGCCCTGCCAACGGTCGTCGGAAATCGCGGGAATGCCCAGGTCCACGAACGGGTTGAAGACGGTGGCGGTGGTGAGCTGGACCACGCCGGGGGTGGCAGAGAAAAGGTCCAGGCCAAAGGATTGGTTGACCCGCTGTTCATCGGTGACCCAGATGAACAAGGAGCCATTGGTCTCAGCGGTGGTGTGGGTGACCAGGGGATCGCCGACCGTGGCGCCGCCGCCGACGGTGCCGACCTCTGAGAAAAAAATGGACTGGGCGTGGGCGAGGCCTGAAATTGTGAGGGTGAGGCCAATCGCCATCCCGACGGCTTTCCTGTCAACGTAAGAAGAAAACATGGCCATCATTCCTTTCTTGCTGGGACGGGCGCGTGTGTAAGGTTTTGGGCTTTAACTCCGTTGTGACGTTGCAGTACCCCAACAACCCGAGGCTTGAGGGTTTAAGAACAACGAGGTCTCGCGCGGCGGCCCAGAAGCAGCGCGGCTGGGCACGTCAACAGGAGGAAGCTCACCGGTTCGGGAACCGGGGCAACCGAGACGAGGTCCGGTTCCATGGGCCACCTGCCGGTCAACAGGCTGACAAACTTGGAGATATCCAGGCCGGAGAGCCTCAGGTCACCGTTGAGATCGCCGACGAGGGAGGCTTCGACGCCGGTCTTCTTTTGATATCCCTCCGGGTCGAGCAGGGCCTGGATGAACCCGTCGATGTCCAAGCCGGAGATCTTCTTATCGAGGTTGTGGTCTCCCTTGAGGATTTCCGGGTCGAAGACGATCGGCCCGGCGCCGAGCAAGCCGAAGGTGGTGATGATCCCCGCCTGGGATTCACTCTGGGCGACTAGGAGGAGTTCCTCGCCCGGCTTGACGCCCGGGATGTCGTCGATGAAGAGGAAGTTTTTTTTCTCGACAATGTCTTTGGGCAGGTCCTCGATATCGCCGGAGAGCACGAGGATGAAGTCCTCGAAGAATTCCTCTTCGGCGGTGCTTTCGCCCTTGTCGTCGCGTTGGCCCATCAATACGCCGTCAAAGCCGCGGATCGGGAAGACCCGTTGCGCTTTTTGCAGTTCTTCGAAGACCTTGCGGTTGAGCTGGTCGAGTTGAAGGTCCAGGTCGCTGACCGCGCCGATCCAGAGGTTGGAGACAAACGCCAGGGTTGGGGGGGCAACGATGCGGATCCCCGTGGCGATGATGCGCTCGTCCGGACCTTGGAAAATTCCTTCGCCGGCGGGCAGGCTGGTGGTGCCCTCGACGATCAGGTTGTTCCAGTCATGGAAGCTCAGCAGCGGCGCATTGGTGCGGACGTTGGTGGGCGAGACCGTCTGCGCGGAGACCACGGTCCAGTCCCAGACGTCCTGCTCCAGGCCGACGTGGATCACTTCGGAGGCGGGGATGGGCCCTCCGATGGGGTCCTCCCAGCGGTGGAGCAAGTCGTCCTTAAAGTCGGCGCTGACGGGGTTGTTGAAGTAGGTGTCGAATGGGTTCGAGAACCCGTCGTTGTCGTAATGGAACAGGGGCGTGGGGTTGTTGGTGCCCCGGGTGCGAACCTCAAAGGCGGCGACGGACAGGCCCGAGGCGTTCTGATAGTCCCAGTTGATGCCGAGGGTCCTGAAGCCGAGCGGGTCGCTGGAGTTGGTGTTCCACCGCACCACGCCGGAGATGATCCGGGTGCCTTGGGTCGGATCGCTGGGGTCGCGGGCCTCGCCGGTGGGGGGTCCCTGGGCCCAGTTGCTGGGGGTGTTGGTGTAGGTCGTGATCGTGATGTCCGCGGTGGTATCGGTGGCGCCGACCTCGACGAAGTTGAGGTTACGCGTCCCGTAGGCGAAGTCGTAAGCATCCAGTTCATCCTGGGAAAGGATGTGGTTGTACCGTCCGGGGTTGATGAAGCTGTTCATCACCTCGGTGCCGACGGCTGCGGACGGGGTCCACGTGCCCGCCATGAGGCGGTAGTTGCGGTTAGGCACCGCGTCGTCGGCCTGATTGGGGTGGCCGAAGCCGATAATGTGGCCCAACTCGTGAACCGCGATCGATCGGATGTCACCGAACGCCTGGGCGCCGTTGTCGCGGAAGTATGAAAATTGCGAGCCGTTGGCGGTGGTGCTGGCGGTGTCCCACTGCTGGAATGCCAAGCGGATCTGGTCGTGGATGCGGGTATCGGGAAAGGCGGCGCGGAAGGCGTTGTCGATCCGGTAGGTGATCGTGTTTTCGTCCCACGTCCAGATGCTGTCGGGCTCATTGACGATGTCGGCAAAAAATTGGATTTGGCCGGCGGCGTCCGGTTCCCTGCCCCAGAACGCGGCGGCATGGGCTTGAACGGGGATTAACAAAGAAAAGGCACTGAATAAGACGAGCGGTGATCTTCGTGTCGGCAGCGCAGCTCTGTGTTCCTGGTGGAGATACCGAGCCATGGCAGCGTTTCCCCCTTACTCGTAAGGTTCGAACCCCATCGCTTCCCGGTCCGGACCGCCCGGGCCATCGGCCATTAAAGATCGCTTCGCCACGATATTTGGATGATTGGTTGGTGCGCACCGGGCACCCCGGGCACCCTGCTGGGAAGGACGGAACCAGCGCTCTGTCCGGCGTCCGCCCCCTTCATTAGGGGGGCTGCCCCGAACTCGGCGGTGTGAGCCGACCGTAACCCCTGTGCTCGAGACGGGAATCAATAACCCGTGAACACCGAACGCAACATGTTTTGTTTCTTCCTCCTTTCCACGCCGGTGGGTGTTTTAGCGGAACACGGTTGAGAGACGCTTTCCCCCATCAATGTGTCTTTCACAGAGGCCTATTTTAATTCAGGCGTCTTGATTCTCCAATACGATTTTCTGATTCTGCTCCGGTGGGTGAGCCATCGGGATCGTCCCCAAGCTTCCGGGTCACGAGGGGACGGGACGAAAGGTTCTCAGCTAGCGGTGGCTCCGTTGTGACCCTCCTAACGGGCCTGTTCCTCCCGTTTCAGAGGCGCTGATTCATTCGGTGCAAGATGTGTGATCGTCCCTCATCACTGCGCACTGGGAGCGCAGCGAGCCACCTTGCGTGCCCGAGAACAAAAAAGTTAAATTGATCCTAATGTGTCCGACGTCTCCGCAAGACCAAGCGTCGGTCTTGATCCCACGACCGCAGCTTTGGGTGCCGGCGTGAGGTCTTTAGGCCTGCGGCAAATCGGCCCAACCGGCATACTCCGCCGCGGCCGGCACGCTGGGAGTAAGCTGGGAATGTCGGTTTCCTTTGCGTCGGCTGGGCGGATTCCAAGGGACCGTGTGGGTTGACCTTTCTCGCACACAGCGGCAACCGAGGCGGGCGAGAAGAAGCGTTGCGCGATCACCTCGAACGTGTGGCGGAGGGGGCGGCGGCATATGCGAGCGCGTTCGACGCCGCGGACGAGGCTCGCCTGGCCGGGTTGCTGCACGACCTGGGCAAGTACAGCGAGCGGTTCCTCGATCGGCTCCAAGGCAAAGCCAAAGGGCTGGATCACTGGTCCATCGGGGCGTTCGTCGCGCTGAGGAAGTACGGCTGGAGCGCCGCGGGCGCAGCGCTGGCCATCCTGGGGCACCACCAGGGCCTGGAGCAAGGGACCTGTAGAGAACTCGGGATCAAATTAGGCCGTCTGCTGCGACACGAGCCGGATCGCCTGACCCTCACCGAGCCCAACTGGGAAAAACTCCTCAAGCGGTTTAGGGACGATGGGCTGGCCCTGCCGCCGGAGCCCCGGCGATGGGCTTTCGACACAAAGAGCCCCAAGGCCGCGAGCATGCTCGACGTGCGGATGCTCTTTTCCGCGCTGGTGGACGCGGATTTCTATTGGACGGAGGCCCACTTCGCGGGGGATAGCAGCGAGCCGTATCGGCCGAGGAAGTCCGGGCAGTATCTGGATCAGGAAACCGCAGCTAAGGCTTTGGAAGCCCTGCAGCGCCATTGCGAGGGTATCCGCGCCCGGTCGACGGACGCCCCGCACATCAACCGGTTGCGTGACGACCTGCTACGGGCGTGCCTGGCTGGCGGGGAATGGCCGAAAGGCGTGTACACCCTCTCAGCCCCGACGGGCGCGGGCAAGACGTTGGCGATGCTGGCGTTCGCCCTGCGGCACGCGGCGGCGCACGACCTTCGCCGGATCGTGGTCGTGATCCCGTATCTATCGATCATCGAACAAACAGCGCGGATCTACCGCGAGCTGTTCGAGCCCGTGTTCGGCCCGGATTTCGTGATCGAGGACCACAGCCTGGCCAGGCCGGGCGGGGCAAGTGGCGGGAGCGGAGGTGGCGCCGGGGGCACCACGCCGGTGCGGGACAACGAGGACGAAGCGACCCGCCACGTGCACCTGCTGGCAGAGAATTGGGACGCGCCGCTGATCCTCACCACCAGCGTGCAGTGCCTCGAATCGCTTTTCGCGAACCGGCCCGGGCCGTGCCGCAAGCTCCACCGCCTGGCGCGGAGCGTGATCCTGTTCGACGAGGTGCAGACGCTGCCGCGGACCCTGGCGGTCCCGACCCTGGCGACGCTGTCGCGCCTGACCGATCCGCGATACGGCTCGACCGTGGTGTTCTGCACCGCCACCCAGCCGGCGTTCGATCATCTCGACTGCAAGGGTGACATCACCAAGCTGTGCGCCAGCGGT
>JAJUHR010000036.1 GCA_029267795.1 Planctomycetota bacterium | reverse complement strand
TGCTTGTCGTTGATCGGCACGCCCTGGGCCCGGTAGACGTTCTGGACCTCTTCGAGCAGGTAGTTGAACAGGGCTTCCTCGCCCTTGATGCGCAGGATGTCGTGCGGGACCAGCGGGCCGTCGATCAGCGGGTCGCCGGCGTTGACGAAGTCGCCGGTGTGGACCAGCAGGTGGCGGTCGCGCGGGACGTGGTGCTCGACCTCGAGCCCGGACTGCGAGCGGACGATGATGGTCATCTTGCCGCGGCGGCGGTCGCTGCGGAGCTCGACGGCGCCGGAGATCTCCGCCATCACCGCGGCGTCCTTGGGCTTGCGGGCCTCGAAGATCTCGGTGACGCGGGGCAGGCCGCCGACGATGTCGCTGGAGACGGAGACTTCCCGCGGCTGGCGGGCGAGCATGTGGCCGGCCTTGATCTGTTGGCCGGGGGAGACCTCGATGCGGGCCTTGGCGGGCAGGTAGTGGAAGTCGAGGATCTTGCCGTCGGGCCCTTCGATGACGATGCGCGGGTGCATCTCGCCCTTGTGCTCGATGACGACCAGGGCCTCGCTCTTGCCGGTGGTCTTCTTGCGGCCGCCGGGGATATTCTCGGATTCCGGCCGGACGGTCTCACCCAGCTCGATGTCCTCGAAGCGGACGACGCCGCCCTTCTCGGCCAGGATCGGGGTGCGGTGCGGGTCCCACTTGACCAGGACCTGGCCCTTCTTGACCTGCTCGCCGGGGCGGGCCGTGATGTACGAGCCGTACTGGACCTTGTATTTTTCGAGCTCGCGGCCCTTGGCGTCCCTGATGGTGATCTCGCCGTTGCGTTTCAGGGCCACCAGGACCTTGTTGCCGTCCTCGTCCTCGACCTCGACCTCGCTGGCGTCGCGGATCTCGACCACGCCGGCGTGCTGGGCGCGGTAGTCGGTCTCGACGAGGGTGCGGTGGCCGATCCCGCCGGTGTGGAACGTCCGCATGGTCAGCTGCGTGCCGGGCTCGCCGATGGACTGGGCCGCGATGATGCCGACGGCCAGGCCCTCCTCCACGACGGTGCCGGTGGACATGTCGTGGCCGTAGCAGGCGGCGCAGATGCCGCGGCGGGACTCGCAGGTCAGCGGGGAGCGGACCACGACGCTGTCGATGCTGAGGGACTCGATCTTGCGGGCGGCCTCCTCGGTGATGGACTCGTTCTCGGCGACGATCAGCTCGTCGGTGACGGGGTTGCGGATGGTCTCGCGTGCGGTGCGGCCGACGATCGACTCGCGCAGCGGCACGTCGATCTCCTCGCCCTTATAGATGACCCGCTTGGTGATGCCCTTCTTGACGCCGCAGTCCGGCTCGCTGATGAAGATGTTCTGGGCGACGTCGGCGAGCTTGCGGGTGAGGTAGCCGGAGTCCGCGGTCTTCAGGGCGGTGTCGGCCAGGCCCTTGCGGGCGCCGTGGGTGGAGCTGAAGTACTCCAGCACGCTCATGCCCTCGCGGGCGTTGGCGCGGATGGGGGTTTCGATGATCTCACCGGAGGGCTTGCTCATCAGGCCGCGCATCCCGGCCAGCTGCTGGATCTGGCTGATGTTCCCGCGGGCGCCGGAGTCGCTCATGAGCCAGACGGGGTTGAGATAGCCCCGGCCCTGGGCGGAGTCGATCGGCAGCGGGTTGCCGTTGTCGTCCCGGCGGTCGTTCTTAAGCTCCTTCAAAAGCTCCTTGGTCACCTCTTCGCGGCAGTGCGTCCACAGGTCCAACAGCTGGTTGTACCGCTCGCGGCTGGTGATCGCGCCGGCGTGGAAAGCCTTTTCGACCCGGTCCACCTTCTTCTGCGTCTCCTCGATGATGGCGGCCTTGCGCCCGGGGATGCGCAGGTCGGTGACACCGAAGGACAGGCCGGCGATGGTCGACTGCTTGAACCCGGTCTCCTTCATGCGGTCGAGCAACTCGATGGTGGCGGGCCTGCCGAGCCGTTCGTACGTGTCGTCGATGACCCGCGCGCAGCCCTTCTTGCCCAGGGCGCAGTTGTAGTACGGCATGCCCTTCTTGAGGATATCGTTGAAGAGCAACCGGCCGACGGTGGTCACGAGCCTGCCCGAGGCGGGGAACGGCAGGGGCTGGCCCTTCTGATCCTCGACGATGCCCTCGTACCGCCCGGGCGGGACGCGGACGATGATCGGCTCGTGGATCGAGACCTTCTTCAGGTCGTAAGCGAGCAAGGCCTCGACGGGGTCGCGGAACCGGCGGCACCGCTGCGGGTCGGCGGGCGACTCGGGCATGGCGGTGAGGTAGTACACCCCCAGCACGATGTCCTGCGAGGGTGAGATGATCGGGTTGCCGTTGGCGGGGCTGAAGATGTTGTGGGTCGACAGCATCAGGATCTGGGCCTCGGCCTGGGCCTCGACCGACAGCGGCAGGTGCACGGCCATCTGGTCCCCGTCGAAGTCGGCGTTGAAGCCGGTGCACACCAGCGGGTGGATCTTGATCGCGTTGCCCTCGACCAACACGGGCTCGAAGGCCTGGATGCCCATGCGGTGCAAGGTGGGGGCGCGGTTCAACAGCACCGGGTGCTGGTAGATCACCTCGTCCAGGACGTCCCAGACCTCGGGTCGCGACGCTCGAGCATCTTCTTGGCGCTCTTGATCGTGTCGACCAGGCCGTGCTCCTTGAGCTTGCGGATGATGAACGGCTGGTACAGCTCCAGGGCGATCTTCTTGGGCAGGCCGCACTGGTGCAGCTTCAGCTCGGGCCCGACGACGATGACCGAGCGCGCCGAGTAGTCGACGCGCTTGCCCAGCAGGTTCTCGCGGAACCGGCCCTGCTTGCCCTTGATCATGTCCGCCAGGGACTTGAGGGGGCGACTGCTGGAGCCCAGCACCGGGCGGCGGCACCGTCCGTTGTCGAACAGCGCGTCGACCGATTGCTGCAGCATCCGCTTCTCGTTGCGGATGATGACCTCCGGGGCGTTCAGGTCCATCAGCTTCTTGAGGCGGTTGTTGCGGTTGATGATCCGTCGGTACAGGTCGTTCAGGTCGGAGGTGGCGAAGTTGCCGCTTTCCAGCAGGACCAGGGGGCGCAGGTCCGGCGGGATGACGGGGATCACGTCCATCACCATCCACTCGGGCTGCGTGCCGGACTTGCGGATCTGCTCGACGATCTTGAGCCGCTTGGACAGGTCCTTGATCTTCTGCTTCGAGCGGGTCTGGCGCAGCTCGTTGCGCAGCTGCTCATTCAGGGCGTTGAGGTCCAGCCGCTGCAGCAGCGACTTGATGGCCTCGGCGCCCATCGTGGCGGTGAACCTCGAGCCGTACTTTTCCACGCACTGGCGGTACTCCTCCTCGGTGAGGACCTGCCGCTCGGCCAAGGTGGTTTCGCCCGGGTCGATCACGGCGTAGTCCTGGAAGTAGATCACCTTCTCCAGGTCGCTGGTGCGCATGCCCAGGAGGTTGCCCAGGTGCGACGGGATCGCCTTGAAGAACCAGATGTGGACGATGGGCGCAGCGAGGTTGATGTGGCCCATCCGCTTGCGGCGGACGCGCGAGTGCGTGACCTTCACCCCGCAACGGTCGCAGATGATGCCCTTGAACTTGGTGCCCTTGTACTTGCCGCAAGCGCACTCGTAGTCGCGCTCCGGGCCGAAGATCCGCTCGCAGAACAGGCCGTCCTTCTCCGGCCGGTACGTGCGGTAGTTGATCGTCTCGGGCTTCTTGACCTCGCCGAAGCTCCACGACCGGATGTCGTTGGGGCTGGCGAGGTTGATTTTGACCGACCCGTAGTCGTTCACGCGGTCGTAAACGGTCTCCGCCATGGTCTAGACGCCTCCCGTTGGGCGATTCAAAGCGCGTGGTCAAACGAGCGACGGCGTCAACGCGAGTCAGACCCCTGGGCCGCCGTCGAGCACCCCGGGTCCGGGTCGCGGCGTGCCCGGGTCGGCCGGGCGCCGCCGCGCGGCGCTATAAGACGCTGCCCGCCTCGGCCTGGGCCTTTTCCATCGTGATGTTCAGGCCCAGCCCCTTGATCTCGTTGCAGAGCACGTCGAAGGCCACGGGCATGCCCGCCTCGAGGGTGTTGGTGCCCTTGACCATCGACTCGTAAATCTTAGTCCGGCCCTCGACGTCGTCGCTCTTGACGGTCAACAGCTCCTGGAGGATGTACGCAGCGCCGTAGGCCTCGACGCCCCAGACCTCCATTTCACCGAAGCGTTGCCCGCCCGTGCGAGACTTGCCGCCCAGGGGTTGCTGGGTGATCAGGCTATAGGGGCCGGTGGCGCGGGCGTGGATCTTGTCGTCCACCAGGTGGTGCAGTTTCAGCAGGTACATGTAGCCCACCGTGGTCTTCTGATCGAAGGGCTCGCCCGTGCGGCCGTCGTAGAGCTGGACCTTGCCGCCCCGGGGCATCTTGGCCAGGATCTCGTTCGGGCCGGGGGCCTTCTTCTCTTGGGCCAGGGTCGCCAAGCGGTGGTCGACGTACTGGTTGGCCTCGGCGATGGCCTGGTGGATCTCCTCTTCGGTGGCCCCGTCGAACACGGGGGTGACCGCCTGGAAGCCCAGCACGCCGCAGGCCCAGCCCAGGTGGGTCTCGAGGATCTGCCCTACGTTCATTCGTGAGGGCACGCCCAGGGGGTTCAGCAGCACGTCGACGGGCGTGCCGTCTTCGAGGACCGGCATGTCCTCGACGGGAACGATGCGGGCGATGACGCCCTTGTTGCCGTGCCGGCCGGCCATCTTGTCGCCCACGGACAGTTGCCGCTTGGTGGCGATGTAGACCTTGACCATCTCCAGCACGCCGGAGGGCAGCTCGTCCCCGCGTTTCATGTGCGCCAGCTTGCGCTGCTTCTCCTTCTTCAGGGCCTGGATGCGGGGCCAGAACTGGCCGTGGATCTGCTCGGCCTGCTGGCGGGCAGCCTTGGAGCCCTTGACCCAGTCCAGCGTAAAGTTTTCGATTTGCTCCAGGAGCACCTCGGCGATGTCGGAAGCCGCGACGCGCTGGCGGGTGCTGGGGTCGACCATCGGGGCGCCGATCACCTCGTTGATCTGCTCCACCATCTGACGGAACAGGCCGGCGGCGCGGGCGTCCATCGACGTCTCGTAGTCACGCATCTCCTGGCGAAGGGACCGCTTCTGCTCCTCGTTCAGGTGCATCCGCCGGCTGAATCGCTTGGCGCCGATGACGATGCCCTCGGTGCCGGCGGGCACGTCCAGCGAGTCGTTCTTCACGTCCTCGCCGGCCCGGCCGAAGATCGCGTGCAGCAGCTTCTCTTCGGGGGACAGCTCGGTCTTCGACTTGGGGCTGACCTTGCCGACGAGGATGTCGCCCGGGCGGACGTAGGCGCCGATCCGGATCACCCCGTTCTCGTCGAGCATGCTCAGCATCTTCTCGCTGACGTTGGGGATGTCGCGCGTGAATTCTTCCCGGCCGAGCTTGGTCTCGCGGATCTCCACCTCGAATTCCTCGATGTGGATCGAGGTGAACACGTCGTCCCGGACCAGCCGCTCCGAGATGACGATGGCGTCCTCGAAGTTGTAGCCGTCGAACGTGTTGAACGCGACCAGCACGTTCTTGCCTAGGGCCAGCTCCCCCTGACAGGTGGCAGCCCCGTCGGCGATGATCTGGTCCTTCTTGACCTTCTGGCCGAGCTTGACGATCGGCTTCTGGTTCAGGCACGTCCGCTCGTTGAGGCCGACAAACTTGCGCAGCTCGTACTCGTCGGCGTTGTCGATGACGATGCGGGTGGCGTCCACGTCGGTGACGGTGCCGGCGTTCTTGGCGCGGATCACCATGCCCGAATATTTCGGCACCTCCCGCTCCATGCCGGTGGCCACACAGGGCGGCTCGGTCTTGATCAGCGGGACGGCCTGCCGTTGCATGTTCGAGCCCATCAGGGCGCGGTTGGCGTCGTCGTGCTCCAGGAACGGGATCAGCGCCGCGGAGACGCCGACGGTCTGCTTGGGGCTGATGTCCACGTACTGGATGTCGCTGCTGGTGATCTGCGCCAGGTCGCCGTCGACGCGGGCGAGCACGTGGCCCTTGATCAGCCGGCCGTCCTTGTCGAGCACGTTGGTGGGAGCGAGGGTGACCTTCATCTCCTCGTCGGCGCGGAGGTACGCCACCCCGCCGGGCACTGCCTTGCCGTCCTTGATCTGGTGGTACGGGGTCTGGAGGAAGCCGTACTCGTCGATGTGCGAGTAGATCGCCAGCGAGGCGATCAGGCCGATGTTGGTGCCTTCGGGGGTTTCGATGGGGCAGATCCGGCCGTAGTGCGAGATGTGCACGTCGCGGACTTCGAAGCCGGCACGCTTGCGGTTGAGCCCGCCGGGGCCCAGAGCGGACAACCGCCGCTCGTGCGTCAACTGGCTCAGCGGGTTGGTCTGGTCGACGACCTGAGACAGCTCGCCGCGGCCGAAGAAGTGCTCGATCGCGCTGGAGATGGACTTGGAGTTGATCAGGTCGGCGATCTTGGCCAGCTCGCCGGGGTCGGTCACGCTCATCCGCTCCTGGACGGTCCGGCGGAGCTTGAGGAACCCCTTGCGGAGCTCCTCGACCGCCAGCTCGTCGAGCGTGCGCAGGCGCCGGTTGCCCAGGTGGTCGATGTCGTCCACGTGGGCCTTGTTGCGGCTGCTGCGCAGGTCCAGGATGTATTTGACCACGTGAAGGAAGTCGTCGGCCCGCAGCTGCATCTCGGTCTCGGGCACGTCCAGGTCGAACTTGCGGTTGATGCGGAACCGGCCGACCTTGCCCAGGCGGTACCGGTTAGAATCGAAGAACTTCTCCGCGAAGAGCTGCCGGGCCTTTTCCACCTGGGGCGGGTTGCCGGGCCGCAGCTGCGCATAGATCCGCAGCAGCGCCGCCTCGTGCTCAGACACGCCGGTGGCCGCCTCGGCCTGCCGCTCCTCCGCGATCGTGTGGAGGATCAGCACATCGCTGAGGTCGGAAATGGCATCGACGGCCTTAAGGCTCGACGCCAGGACGCGCTCGATCGCCTCGCCGATGGCGTCCCCGGCGCGGACGATCTCCTCCCCGGTCTCGGTGTCGACGATCGCTGCGGCGGCCACGTGCTCGGGCTTAAGCTTCTTCACGTCGACCTTCTGCACCTCGTAGAAGGTGCGCAGGACCTTCTCCGTGGTGGAGTATTTCTCGTCCAACGCTCGGATGAATGTGGTCGCGGGGATCTTGGTCGACTGATCGATGCGCATCTGGAGAACGTCCTTCTTGGACACCTCCAGCTCGATCCACGAGCCACGCTCGGGGATGATGCGGGCCGAGTGCAGAGGCCGGTCGCCCTCCGCTGACGCGATCGAGAAGTCCACGCCCGGGGAGCGGTGCAGCTGGTTCACGATCACACGCTCAGCCCCGTTGATGATGAACTCGCCCCCGCCCATCATGATCGGGATCTCGCCTAGGTAGATCTCCTCCTGAGGGATCTCCGCCACGTCCTTGCGTACCAGGCGGACGCCGACGCGGAACGGGTACCCGTAGGTCAGCTTCAGCTGCCGGCATTCGTCGGGGGTGTACCGCGGCTCGTCAAGCTTGTAATAGAGATATTCCAGCTGCATGGTCCCGTCGTAGCTGACGATCGGGAACACCTCGCGCAACAAAAATTCTAAGCCGATGTTCTTCTGGCGCTTGTCGAAATCCTGCTCCAACTGGAGGAACCGCTGGTACGCGGCTTGCTGGACTTCAACTAGATTGGGCACGGGGAGAGCGTCGCCGCGCTTAGAGTAGTCGCGCACCGTCTTAACGAACATCGATCACCTCTGGCAAAGAGTTATCCAACTGTCTCTAGAGTAGGGAGTTGCGTGACCGTTCCCTCGGGAACCTTCCTTCGCAAACAACCATCATAGCCAGTTCTTAGGCCGACCACAAGGTTGGGATAGGCAAATATATACAAATAACGTAAGATGTTTTTTAATAATATCTTAAATGTATTTTGCCTTGATCCTGTGCCGTCGGCGTTCGGGCTGATTTCCGGATAACCGGGCTGATTCTCCTTGTGCGTGATCCCCGCGGATCGCCTTGGTTTTGACACGAATGGGTACGGATCGTTTCGCATCGAGTTCATTTCGAACGTGTTCGTAGCCTTATGCAAATCGCCCGCTCGGGCGCCTGATTGGAGGCTGGCCACAGGCGAGTGTGAACCCCGGCCCCCCTCGCCCCGGGCACACAGCGATTCGGGTCTGATATCACACGGCTTTGTCGGAAGGTTGCTGATGCCGCTATCTTAGGCAGGCTATCCTGGGCAAGTGGAACGACGAGCCCCAGAAGTTCCTTCGTAGGGGTAGGGGGGTAAGGCAAGAAGCTTGGGACGATCGTTCCCAGGGGTGTGACTGATGATTCAGATGTTGGCGACCGATCCGACGACGGTTCAAGGCGTACTGCTGGAACAGCGCGAGGGGATGATCGTGCTGAGCCTGCCTGGGACCGATTACCAGCTGCACTTACGGGTGGACCGGCCGGTGGCGGCGCAGCCGAATCAGCGCGTGGCCGGCAGGATCACGGCCCGGGCCAAGCGGGTGGACGTGGTGCAAACGGGCGGGCGGTACATCGAGCCGGTGTATGGCCGGCCGCGGCGGCTGCAGGGTGTGGTTGTTGCGGCGGAGGCGGGGAAGAACCGGATCGTGGTGCACTGCGGCTGCCCGTTTATCTGTGAATTGACCGCGGGTCAAAAAGCCCTGGATTTCCCGCTGGGGGCGCTGGTCAGCTTCGACATTGAGCGGGGTGCGACGTTCGCGGCGATATGAAGCCGTGGCTATGGGTGGGGTCTGCGGAGCGCGGGGTCTGCCGACCCCCCGTGAGTACACGGTGGGCTAGGTCATTGACAAGTCGATGACCTGCCCTACGAGGGAGATGTGCACAACGCACCCTACGAAACTGGGACACCGCTTGCAAGCAAGCGGTGGCACCCGATACGTGGGGGCAAGTGGTGCGCACAGCGCACCCTGTTTTAACCGCGGGTTGCCACCCGCGGCTAGGTCTTGGGGTGAACCATGGTTGCCACCGGCGGCTAATCTCTATGGCTGAAACTCTCAAGCGCATCCTGGTCACCGGCGGAGCGGGGTTTCTCGGCTCGCACCTGTGCGATCGGCTGGTGGCGCAGGGGCACGGCGTGATCTGCGTGGACAACTTTTTTACGAGCCAGAAGCACACCATCGAGCACCTGCTGCCGAAGGCGAACTTCGAGCTGATCCGGCACGACGTAACGCACCCGCTGTGGCTGGAGGTGGACGAGATTTACAACCTGGCGTGCCCGGCGTCGCCGGTGCATTACCAGTTCAACCCGATCAAGACGATCAAGACGTCGGTGCTGGGGGCGATCCACATGTTGGGCCTGGCCAAGCGGGTCAGGGCGAAGGTGCTGCAGGCGTCGACGAGCGAGGTGTACGGCGATCCGGACGTGCACCCCCAGCCGGAAAGCTACCGTGGGAACGTCAATCCCATCGGGGTGCGGGCGTGTTACGACGAGGGCAAGCGGTGTGCCGAGACGCTGTTCTTCGACTACCACCGGTCCAACGGCGTGAATATCCGGGTGGTGCGGATCTTCAACACGTACGGCCCGCGGATGCACCCCTACGACGGGCGTGTGGTGAGCAACTTCATCCTGCAGGCCCTGGCGGGGGAAGACTTGACGCTCTACGGCGACGGTTCCCAGACGCGGTCGTTCTGCTACGTGGACGACCTGATCGAGGGTTTGATCCGGATGATGAACGGGCCGGATGATTTTGTCGGGCCGGTGAACCTGGGCAATCCGGAGGAGTTCACGATCCGGCAACTGGCGGAGCTGGTGATCGAGCTGACGGGCTCGGCGAGCAGGATCGTGTATCAACCTTTGCCGGCCGACGACCCGATGCAGCGTCAGCCTGATGTGCGTCTGGCGCGGGAGAGGCTGGGTTGGCGGGCGACCACGCCGCTACGCGATGGGCTGGTGCGGACGGTCGATTATTTCCGGTCGCTGGACTTGTCGAGGTACCGGCGGCCGACGCAAGGAGAACCGCGGGTTGCCACCCGCGGCTAGGTGGGGTGCACAGCGGAGCCTGTGGCCTGGGCACACCGCCGCACCCGACGAAAAGGATGCGGCGGGGCAAAGCCCCGCCCTACGAATGGCTTAGCCCCAGGCACCCTGAGCGGTTTGGATCGGCTGTGCCTGTGCTTGGATTGCCGGCCCTTTGGGCCGATATTCTTAGTTCGTGGTCCGCCATGCGGAGCATACGGGCTGGGGCACGCTGCGCTTAGCCCCAGGCACCCTCGCGAGTTGGGGTGGGTTCGTGGGGATGGGGATAGGTTTGGATTTTGGGGCTAACGTGGCGATGGAGGATGCGAAGGACATTCCGAGGTTGATGGGGATATTCAGCACCGGTCGGGCGGGTTCCACCTGGCTGGGGTCGATCATCAACACACACCCCGAAGTGGCTTACCGGTTCGAGCCGTTCCATCGGTTCAAGAAGTTCCGCGCGATGCGGCGGATCCGGGCGATGCTGGAGGAGGATCGGTTCGGGGCGGGGGAAGTGGCGCTGTTGTATCGAATGCTGCTGCCTGCTCACCC
>JAJUHR010000115.1 GCA_029267795.1 Planctomycetota bacterium | reverse complement strand
TTTGCCACTGCGAACCACAATACTGGCACGATCGACAAACACCGCCGCTCCTACCGCAGCCACCCCGCAGCGTGCGCAGCCTCCTTGCTCACATCGGCCACGGAGGCCGGTGAAGCCGCACGGGCAAACCGGTACAAAATACCCTCAAACTTTGGGCAGACTCCGCAAGGCCTTTACGAATCCTGCCCAGGTCGGACGTGCACCCGGCGACCTTGGAACTCAACCACCCCGGTTTCCAGCGCGAACAGGGTGTGGTCCTTACCGATCCCTACGCCGTACCCCGGTTTAAAGGGCGTCCCACATTGGCGCACAATGATGCTGCCCGCCCGAGCCACCTGCCCCCCGAAGATTTTGATCCCCCGGTACTGCGGGTTCGAGTCGCGACCGTTTTTCGTGCTGCCCTGTCCCTTTTTATGCGCCATAGCTGCCCTCGATCCTTGCTGCAGTCGGCCTCCCCACAAAACTCAACGCAAGTTGTTTATTGTATACACAAGCCGCGGTTTGTCACAATCACCCTACCGGCGTCGGCCAGTCCTGGGAATGAGGGATGCCCAGAGCCCAACACCGGCGGCAAACCCGGCATCGACGGATTATGGTAAAGGGCCGCCCCGATGGTTGAACTGGGAGTCAATATCGACCACATCGCCACGCTCAGGCAGGCCCGGCTGACCTACGAGCCCGACCCCGCCTGGGCCGCGGTCGAAGCCCAGCTCGGCGGCGCGGACGTGATCACCTTGCACCTGCGGGAGGACCGCCGGCATATCCAGGACCGCGACCTCCAAACGGTTCAGCACGCCTGCCAAGTCGGGCTGAACCTGGAGATGGCCGCCACCGACGAGATGGTCGAGATCGCCTGCGCGCTGGGCCCCCACATGGCGACGCTCGTTCCTGAAGGCCGCCAAGAGGTCACCACGGAAGGCGGGCTGGACGTGGCGGGGCAGTTATCGCGTTTGAAAAACGTCACCGCCCTCCTCCGCGAGGCGGGCATCTGCCCCAGCGCCTTCATCGATGCCGACCCCGATCAAGTCCGAGCCGCCGCCGACGCCGGTTTCGAGGCCTGCGAAGTCCACACCGGCCCCTACGCCCACGCGTTCCATGCCGCCGCCGGCAACTTCCGCCGCCCCGACCTGCGTCAAGCTCTCGACCGAGTCGCCCAAACCGGGTCGATGATCACCGCCCTGGGCCTGCGCTTCAACGCCGGTCACGCGCTGAACTACGCCAATGTCAAACCCATCGCGGCACTGCCCGCGCTGGAGCAACTGCATATCGGGCACGCGATCGTCAGCAGGGCTCTATTCATAGGCCTGCGGGCCGCGGTTACAGAAATGAAGCAGCTGATCAACACCGCTGCCCACCCCTACACGACCTCACAGGGGCCATAATGGTTACAACGTCACCCCTTAGGAGCAACCTTTTTCATCTTGACCATAAGTCGTTGATTTCAGGGTGCCACAGCTTGCTTGCAAGCTGTGCGAACACTCCGCGGACCGTCGCTTGCAACAACCGGTGGTCCGCAACCGACTTTAGGGCTCTGCGTCCTTGGGTATTGCGGCAAAGATGAAAAAGCTTGCCTTCGGAGTGAGCGGCTAGACGACACAAGATCAAACATTCTCAAGCGGAACACGGGCACCAAAAGCACACCTGCGAATCCAGCCCGGATAGCTCGCCAGCCTTACGCCATGCTCGATCACCCGTCCCTCGCGGCGGATGCTTCATCTCATCGACGAGGCGGACACTTGCAGCAACCCGCGCCCGAATTTAGACTCCCTCATTGCAACCAGTGATTACAACCGTGCGACCCAACCTTTTGGCTGTATGCGTGGCGTTCCCGACCGGTTGCCCTTGGCGAACATCAACGGATTGCCGTATCGCTTACCGGGCTTAGGTTTTTTCCTGAACCGCCAGTTGGAACAATAGCTTACGGAGGCCCCCCTTTGGTTCCCCGCCATTTACTGCACAGCATCGCGCTATCGGTTTGTGTGGCATTGTTGGCAGGCTCGCTCCTGTTCGCCGCCGACGCGACGAACCCTACGTCGTCGCAGTTGTACGACCAGGGAATGGCCCAATACAGCCAGGGCGACTACCAGGGCGCCTTGGAAACTTTCCGCCGCATCAACCGGGACGACCTATCCAAGGCGCAGCGGCTGGCGATGTATCAAGCCGTGTTGGAGATCGACCGGCGGCTCCGCGCGGGCGTCAGCCCAAGCGAGGGTCTGACTCAGGCCGCCGCCGCCGCACAATCCGGCAACTGGGAGCGGGCCATCCAACTCTACGAGTCGGTCGCTTCGAACCCCGCCGCCACCGAAGATCAGCGTCAGGCGGCGCTCGACCAGGTTTCCCAGATCAAGCGCCGCGTCGCCGACGATCAAGCCCGCGCCCGCCGGTCCCTGGCCGAGGCGGAGACGGACATCCAAGCCGGCCGCCTCAACGAGGCCGAACGCAAACTCCGGGAGATCAAGTCCAGCGGTTTGGACTTGGGCTGGTTCGACAACGAGCGGCTCCAGCGGCTCCTCGAGATCGTCGCGGAACGCCGCGCCCAGCAGGCCGCCGCGGCCCCGGCCCAGGCCGCTCAGCCCCAGCAGCCGCAGCAACAAGACCAGGGCACCACCTCGACCGCCGACCTGCTGGACCAAGCCAAGACGCTTCGGATCCAGGAAAAGCTCGCCCAGGCTCGCCAAGCCGAACAGACCGGCCAATACCACCTGGCGGCGAAGCTGTATCAAGACGTGCTGTCGCTGGACCCCAGCAACGCCCAGGCTCAGACCGCCTTGGCTTCGCTGCGGGGACGCACCGAGGCCTCCGCCGACGAAAACGCCAGCCTCCTCGAGGCCGAGCTGCAGTCTCGCACCCTCAGGACCAGCGCCGCCGTGGCCGAATTCGAAGAGCTGATCAACCGTGCCACCTCGCTGCTGGACGCCCGTAATTTCTCCGCAGCACGCCAGACCGTCCAGCAAGCCAAGATCATCCTCGACATGAACCGCCAGTACCTGCCCCCCTCCCGGTACGACTCCCTGCGGGAAAGCGCCACCGCCCTGGCCGCTCGCGTCGATGAAGCCGAGCGAGCCCACGCGGCCGAACAGACCCGGCTGATGGAAGAGGCCCGCCGTCGCGAGACCGAGCAGAGACGCGCCGAAGCCCTGCGCGCTCAAGAGCAGGAGGTGCAGAACCTGCTCCGCCGCGCCGCCGACTTCCGCCGTGAGCAGAAGTACGAGCAGGCCCTGGAGTTGCTCAACCAGGCCTTGTTCCTCGACCCGGACAACGTCGCCGCCCAGGCCATGAAGGAGATGATCGAGGACAGCAAGCTTTATGTGGAAGCGCGGGAGCGCCTGCGCCAACGCGGCCTGATGGCCTCGCAACAAGCCAGCGACAGCATCGAGGCCTCAACCCCCTACACCGACCTACTCGCCTACCCAGCGGACTGGCCCCGGATCACCGCCTCCCGGCTCACGGGCCTGGAACAGAGCGCCGCCGAGTCCGAGATCAATCGCCAAGTCGTCCGCCGCCTCAAGGAGATCGTCCCGATCAACTTCGACGGTAATAAGCTCGAGGACGTTTTGGATTACATCCGCAACACGACCAACGTCAACCTCGTCGCCAACTGGTCGGCCCTGGCCGAAGCCGGCATCGAACGCAGCCAGCCGATCACCCTCCAGCTGACGAACATCCCCGCCGACCAGGCCCTGCGCCTCGTCCTCCAGCAGGCCGCCGCCGCCAACCCCGAAGCGGCGATCAACTACAGCATCATCGATGGCGTCGTGACCATCTCCACCCAGGCCGACCTGAGCCGAACCACCGACATCCGCTCCTACGACATCCGCGACTTGCTCGTCCAGGTCCCCAACTTCTCCGACGCCCCCGAGTTCGACCTCAACGCCGCGCTGAGCAACACCAACACCGGCGGCAGCACGGGCATCGGCGGTGGCGGCGGCGGTGGCGGCGGCCGGGGAGGCGGGGCGGGCGGGCTGTTCGCCACCGAGGCGGAGACCACCGAAGAACTCAAGACCCGCCAGGAGCTGGTCGACGAGATCACCACCCTCATCCGCGACACCGTCGGCCGACCCGAGGACTGGGAAGCCGCCGGCGGCAGCGTCAGCAGCATGAAGGAGCTCAACGGCGTCCTGATCGTCCGGACCACCCCCGAAAACCACCGCCAGATCGCCAGCCTGCTCCGCCAGCTCCGTGAAACCCGCGCCCTGCAGATCGCCATCGAAACCCGCTTCCTCTTCGTCGACCAGAACTTCCTCGACGAGCTCGAAGTCGACCTCGATTTGACGTACGACAACCCCACCGACAACTTCGGACCCGTGACCGTCGATCAGGGCTCCGCTTCTATTGTCGATCGACCCACCACCCCGTTGACACCCGGGGCGTTCCTGCCGGATACCACCAGCGGACTGGTGCCGCGATCCCTGAACCTGGGTGTCGAGTACCTGGACGACCTCGAGGTGAACCTGGTCCTGAACGCCACCCAGGCCTCCCGCCGGGCCTTCACCCTCACCGCGCCCCGCGTGACCCTCTTCAACGGGCAACGGGGCTACGTCATGGTCGCCCGCCAACTCAGCTTCGTCAGCGACCTGGAACCCATCCCCGATGCCGCCGGGTTCGACCCCACGATCAGCGTCACCCAGGAAGGCGTGATCCTCGACGTCGAGGCCACCGTCAGCGCCGACCGCCGCTACGTCACCCTGACCGTCCGCCCCAGCCTGGCGCAACTGCGACAGACGCCGCCCCGCAGCATCACGATCAAGGGCTCGGTCGCGCAGGGTCAGGCGAACCTCCCGACCACCGTCGAGGGGCAAATCGAGTTGCCCGACCTCCAGATCACCACCCTCAAGACCAGCGTCAGCGTCCCCGACCGCGGCACGCTCCTGCTCGGCGGCCAACGCCTCAAGGCCGACGTCGAGATCGAAGCCGGCGTGCCGGTGATGTCCAAGGTCCCCGTCCTGAACCGCCTGTTCACCAACCGCAGCACCGTCCAGGACGAGCAAACCCTCCTGATCCTGATCAAACCGACCATCATCGTCCAAAGCGAAGAGGAAGAGAACCTCTTCCCGGGCTTGCGGCAGGAGACCGGCCAGATCGACACGGGCACGTGACGTCCTGCGTCCCCGCCGGCCTCGTGTGGCCAGCCGCGATGCATGCCAATACGCCGCCCCCCGTAATCCGGGGGGCGATGTGTTTTCAAATCGACCTTAATTAAACCGCTGACCCAACCGGAGTGGCTGTGGTGTCGCTTCGCTCCACCACAGCGAATTCCGGGGGCACCGGGGCATCGCTGCGCTCTACCCCAGCCAGACCCATCCTCAAAAACCGTACACCCGAACGAGAAAAACCTATCGATTTGCGTCCGCTTCTCGAACCGCCTCGCAGAACGCTCGGATCAGCTCCGGAGCTTTTACCCCCAAGCTCAACTCGACCCCGCTCGACACGTCCACCGCGTACGGCGACAACAGCAACACCGCCTCGCCGACGTTCTGCGGCGTCAACCCCCCGGCCAAGATCATCGGGGGCAGCCCATCCAGCGCCCGACGGTGCTGCAGATCAGCCAGCGCCCTCCAATCGAACCGTTGCCCCAACCCCCCGCGCAGCGATGGCTCTGCTGTCCGCCCCTCGGGGGCAGCCGCGTCCCACAGCAGCCCCGCCAGATTCATCCCTCCCCGCCGCCAGCACGCCACCTCAGCTTCCACACGCTCCCCATCGAATCCCAACGCCTTGATCACCCGCAGCGGCGCCAGGTTGGCAACCTGCTCCGGCGTCTCCCTCCCGTGTAATTGCACCGTTCGCAACCCCACCGCCTCGCTCACCTCACGCACACGCTCGACCGGTTCATCGACGAACACCCCCACCGGCTGAACCAACGGTGGAAGCTGCGCCACGATCCGCTTCGCTTCTTCCAGCGTCACGCATCGTGGCGACGCCGGCACGAACACCAGCCCGATCGCGTCGGCCCCCGCTTCCGCTGCCACCGCCGCCGTGGCGGGCTCCCGCACGCCGCAGATTTTTATCCGCGTTCTTCCGATCATCCTGGGCCTTTTGTCTCGACCGCGCCTCTCGACGCCCCCCTCACGGACCGACGATTTCGAGCCGGGCGTACTCCAGGATCAGCGTCTTGACCCCCACCAGCTGAAATTCGACCCTCGCCCGGGTCTGGTGCCCCGCAGACCGCACCTCCAGCACCCG
>JAJUHR010000316.1 GCA_029267795.1 Planctomycetota bacterium | reverse complement strand
CGAGTCGTGATTGCAGTGTCGGCGGCCGGTGCACGTCCAAGGCCATGAATTGGTAGCGGTTTTCGGCGAGGAACCGACGGATGAGCTGATCGGGGTGGTAGCCCTCTTCGCCGATCATGCAGCGGGAATTGGCCTGCAGCCAGACGCCCATCTTGGCGACCTCATCAAGGCGTTCGCTGAGCGCATCAACGCAGGGCATCCGCTCCGGGTGGGCCAGGATCGGCTGATAGCCGTGTCCAAGCAACCAGTCGAAGGCGGGCAAGACATAGTCGGGCCAGTCCGCGTCCCACAGGTCGGTCAAGACGCAGCGTGAGCCGGCTAAGGTCGGCACGCCATGGGCTTGGATCCAATCGACCACGCCTTCGAAAATCCGCAGTTCGCCCCCGGGCCAAAGTTGATAGCCGACGCCCCGGTCAGCCAACTGTTGCTGAAGTTGTGCCACGGCCGCGGCGATGGTTTGCGGAGTGTTTTGGGGGAATTCCTGGGGCCAAACGTGAGGGGTGCAGATCGATCCGACGAAGCCGGCGGTCCGCAGCATGCGGACACACTGGAGGGTTTCTTCGAGGCTATGGCAGCCGTCATCGATCCCAGGCACGAGGTGACAATGGATATCGATCCTCCCGTCGGCGGGCGGTGTGTGAGCGGTCACGGGGGTATCGGCCGCTTGAGGGTTTAGCATAGGGGGTCGCGGCGGCATCTAATCGATACGGAAGTGTGTATCGGGTGGATTTCGAATCGGGTCGAGCGGCGAAGGGTTTCGTAAACACCGATAGGGTCGCCAGAAGCAGCCCGTGAGGCTTAGGGAAACTGGGTAGGCGCGTCATCCGCTCCAGGGCATCACGAAATGCGCGGAGCCGCTGCGACGGCTGGACGACCGATCGATTTTCCCCGAGCGGCGGAGCGAACCAAGCCGAGGGCGTACAGGGCGGCGCTGCGTCGGATCGCGGCGCGGTTGCCTCGGAATCGAAATCGCCAAGCGGCTGAGGCGATCGGGGGCGTGCCGTTCGAACGTGCGGGGGGCAGGGGAGGGGGTGCTTCGCGGTGGCCGACGGCGATCCACACGGTGCCGATGGGTTTGTCGCGGGTGCCGCCCTCGGGGCCGGCGATGCCGGTGATCGCCACGCTCAAGTCCGCGCCGCTGCGGCGCAGGGCTTCGGCGGCCAGTTTGAGGGCGACCGGTTCGCTGACCGCCCCGTATCGGCTAAGCATCGTCTTGGGCACGCCGAGCTGGCGCCACTTCATGTCGTTGGAATAGACGATCCAACCGCCGAGGTAGACGGCGCTGGCTCCGGGCACATCGGTGATCGTTTTCCCAAGCAAGCCGGCGGTGCAGCTTTCGGCGGTGACCAGTGTCAAGCCACGGTCCTTAAGCAGCTTGAGCAGCGATCGCGCCACGCGTGAGGCCGGCTGTCTCAAACGGGATAGGGTAGTAGATAGGGTTGGGGATCGAGCGGGAGCAGCACGGCTACGACCGGGACGCACGCGGACGGGTGAGCCCGAGGGTTTTTTCATCATCGGATTGTAGCGGCTGCGGTTGGGACCCGGTGGCTGTGGCGGGCGGAGTAGTCGGGGGATGTCAGTCGCGTGGCCGGGTTCTTCCTTATAATCTGCGGGCACCAGGTCCACGCGGGAGTTTGAGTCTTGGGGATCCATTTAACCACCACGATCCTTGACGGGAAAGCCGTCGCTGAGCAGGTGCTCAAGGGTTGTGCCGACCGCGTGGGGCAGATCAAGGCACGCTCGGGGGTTACGCCTTGCCTGGCCGCGGTGCTGGTCGGGGACGACCCGGCGTCGGTGACTTACGTGCGGATGAAGGGCAAGCGGTGCGAGTCGGTTGGGATGCGTTCGCTGACCGTGGAGCTGCCCGGGTTGACCACCACCGAGCAACTGGTCGAGCGGATTGGAAAGCTCAGTGAAGACCCCGCTGTGCACGGGATTTTGCTCCAGCACCCCGTGCCGCGGACGGTCGACGAGCGGGCCGCTTTCGAGGCGATCGCGCCGCACAAGGACGTGGACGGGGTGACGATCCACAGCTTCGGCGCGGTGAGCTTCGGGCTGCCGGGATTCGGCAGCTGCACGCCGGCGGGGATCATGCGGCTGCTAAGGGCGTACGAGGTGGAGATCGCGGGCAAGCACGCGGTGGTGATCGGCCGCAGCCCGATCCTGGGCAAGCCCATGGCGATGATGCTGCTGGCCGCGGACGCGACGGTGACCGTCTGCCACTCTAAAACGCGAGACTTGGCGGACGTGGTGCGGCTGGCGGACATCGTGGTGGCGGCGGTGGGGCGGCCGCGTTTTGTGCAGGGCGATTGGGTGCGGCGTGGGGCGGTGGTCGTCGACGCGGGCTACAACCCGGGCAACGTCGGGGACGTCGACTTCGACGCGGCAGCGACGCGGGCGTCGATGATCACCCCGGTGCCTGGAGGCGTCGGCCCGATGACGATCGCGACGCTGCTGGATCAGACGTCGATCGCGGCGGCAAGGCAGCTGAATCTAACCGATCTGGAGTGAGCGGTGGCGCTGAACCTGCTGCAAGGCCGGGCATACGATGTGGCGCAGCCCACGGGCGTTTGCGCGTTGACGGGGCGGGTGCTCCAGCCGGGCGAGCCGTACGTGGCCACCCTCGTCGAAGTGACGCAAGACTTCGACGCGGCCGGCGGGAGCATGCATAGCGAAGGCCGCGCGACAGAGACATCGGCCGCGTGGTCGCTCAGGCGCCTGGACGTGTCCCTGGAGGCGTGGCAGGGGGGCAGTCGACCGCCGGGGTTGTTCGGGTATTGGCGTTCGATCGTGCCTGCCAAGGGGCAGAAAAAGAAGCTGTTCGTCGACGACGGGGTGCTGGTCGACCTGTTCGTGCGGCTGGGGGAGGCCAACGAGGCTCGGCGGCAGGCTTTCCGGTTCGTGTTGGGCCTGATCCTGATGCGGAAAAGGCTGCTGCGTTACGAAGGGTGCGAGCACCGCGT
>JAJUHR010000129.1 GCA_029267795.1 Planctomycetota bacterium | reverse complement strand
CGATCGCCCTCCGCGCGAGGGCGCGGATTGAAACTGATTACGGATCAGGCACACCGTTGTTCCGGCACATCGCCCACCGCGCCAAGACGCGCTTTGGAGGACTATACAAGCATCTCCAAAGATCGTCATACCGCCCTGTCTAATCGCCTGCGTAGAATCACACGAACACGGTGAGTGAGATGGATGTGAGCCTCAGGCGGCTGGCTTGGACTTTGCTCCAAGCGGCCGTCGGCCACCCCCTCGTCGAGGCCGGTTCAGGCGCGGTGGAGTTAGTTCGCCACGGAGCGAAAAATAGTTGCAGACCCAAGTGGACCAGCACCGCGAGCTTTCGGTGAGCGCTGACGGGACGTGGTAGACGTTGCTAACAGAGCGGTCCGTCGGCCCGAAGGAGAAAACAAATGGAGATTAGACGAAGCGGTTCCCGGCCTTCCGGCAAGGGGCCGGCGAACTATTTCACTGGCACGGTTCGGGTTGACCCGCTGTTTGATGCACCCGAACCGGGGCGTGTTCTTGGCGTCAGCCTCACCTTCGAGCCGGGTGCCCGAACCGCATGGCACACGCATCCGCTCGGTCAGACCTTGATCGTAACGGCCGGCTGCAGCTGGGTGCAGCGCTGGGGCGGGCCGGTCGAGGAAATTCGGCCGGGTGATGCGATCTGGTTCCCTCCAGGCGAAAAGCACTGGCACGGGGCAACGGCAACGACCGCGATGACGCACCTCGCCATTCAGGAGAAGTTCGACGGCAAGACCGCCGACCGGATGGAACAGGTCAGCGACGAGCAATACCGGGCCTGATTTAAGGGCCGAAAAGGAAACCAATAGGGGCATCCATTCATGTACAACGCGAGGGCTTACTCCGCTGCCAGTGCGACCTCGCCGCTTGCCTCCACGACGGTCGCGCGGCGCGATCCAACCGAACACGACGTGCAGATCGAAATTCTCTTTTGCGGTATCTGCCACTCCGATCTCCACCAGGTTCGTAGTGAGTGGAGCGGCATACGCACTGTCTACCCCTGCGTCCCCGGCCACGAGATCGTCGGCCGAGTCACCGGGGTCGGCCCCGCAGTCACCAAGTTCAAGCCCGGCGACATCGCCGCTGTCGGCTGCATGGTTGACTCGGACGGCACCTGCCCCGAGTGCAGGGCTGGCCTTGAGCAGTTCTGCCCAAACATGGTCCTCACCTACAACTCCCCGGACAAGCACCTCGGAGGTGTTACCTATGGTGGCTACTCCGATAGCGTGGTCGTCGATGAACGCTTCGTCCTGCGCGTCCCCTCGAACCTCAATCTCGCCGGAGCCGCGCCACTGCTCTGCGCCGGAATCACGACGTACTCGCCGGTGCGCCGCTGGGGCGTCACCAAGGGCAGGAAAGTTGGCGTGGTTGGTCTGGGCGGACTGGGCCACATGGGCGTGAAATTCGCTCATGCGCTCGGAGCGCACGTCGTTGTCTTCACTCATTCACTTAACAAGAAGGAAGACGCGTTCCGCTTCGGTGCCGACGAAGTCGTCGTCTCCCGCAATGCCGACGAGATGAAGAAACACACCGGCAGCTTCGACTTCATCCTCGACACCGTCTCCGCCGAGCACGACATTAACGCCTACATCCAGCTCCTCCGCCGCGACGGCAACATCACCCTCGTCGGCGCGCCAGGGAAGCCGCTCGCCGTCTCCGCCTTCGGCCTTCTGCTCGGGCGCCGCAACCTCTCCGGCTCGCTCATCGGCGGTATCCCCGAGACCCAAGAGATGCTCGACTTTTGCGGCGCACATCACATCATCGCCGATGTCGAAATCATCCCCATCCAGAAGGTCAACGAGGCCTACGAGAGACTGCTCAAGTCCGATGTGAAGTATCGCTTCTCCATCGACATGGCTTCGCTCAAGTCTGAGTGACCGGAGTCATTCAGGAGACGCTTGACGGCAAGATCGCCGGCCGGATGGAGAAGGTCAGCGACGAGCAATACCGGGCCTGATTTAAGGGCCGAAAAGGAAACCGATCATGAACAACAACATCGAAGGAAAAGTCGTCGTGATCACGGGCGCAAGCAGCAGACTGGGCGAGGCGACCGCCCGGCTTCTCTCCGCGCAGGGCGCGGATTGAAACTGTGACTAGGCGGTGTTGCAGGACCTGATCGATATCGCCCTCCGCGTGAGGGCGCAACCACCCGCATCGAAGCATTGGGTGATGCGTTCGAGACCACGCCGGGGGCGATGGCGTGGCTAGAAAACCGTGGCCGATCCACCGCACTAACCCGGCGCACCGCATTCCCCAAGCCGAAGAAGCGCAAACGAAAGAGCCGTTGAATCGCCCAGAACACCCACGATTGGAGCCCTGCGCGGGGTGCATCATGGACAGTCGGTCAGTCGGGGGCGAGCGCGCGTCGCCCAAAGCGCATAAAAAAACCGGAGTTAACTCCGGTTTCCAATAGCGGGGGCAGGATTCGAACCTGCGACCTCCGGGTTATGAGCCCGACGAGCTACCAGGCTGCTCTACCCCGCAATCAATTTTTCGACTCCGTCAGACACACACTATCATCGCACGCCCCGACACGACCTCCTGTGTCTGTTCCGTTCAATGGCCGTTCAAATCGCAAACCTCGATCTATTATGGCAGTCATACGGGCAGGAAGCAACTCAGCTGAGTCGGGACCAGAGCGTATCGTGAGTTGGGACCTTTGCATCATTTAGCAACAGCCCCAAGAAGTTCTATACAGATCGCCGACGTTGGCCAGGGGTTCGTGGCTTGATTGTTTCAGAAATTGCTCCCGATGGGTAAGCTGCCCCGGGTAGGGATGTTGACTCCCCGGATGAGTTTGCACTCGCAGGGTCGGATCGAATCCGATGCTGCGATCGGCTGGCAGAACTGTCAGATTGGAATCCAAAGAACTGTCACGATGGCAGCACAGACTGTGGCCCTTTAGGCCGACCATGTTTGATTATTTATCTTAAGTTATTTTATAACATAATCTTATGGTATATATCTTGGAAGCGGCCTTTGGGCGCCGTCGTGGTATTATGGTTGCAAGTTTTCCGGGCAGTAATGGGCGCGCCCATGCGCCCGACAAAAGGACGGTACGGGTAACCAGGGGAAAAGGTAGCGGATCCGAAGCTCACGCAGAGTTTCGAGGTCGACCCAGTACCAAGCCGGAGGGAACCGGCGATAACGACCCTAGACCGATCGAGCGATAACCCACCTGAACCTCTTCTAGCAGGGAGATCGAGCAACCATGGCTGCAAAAGAACTGGTCTTCGAATCGGACGCGCGGATGGCCTTGTTGGCGGGGGTTGAGAAGCTGGCGGCGGCGGTCAAGAGCACCCTGGGTCCGCGGGGCCGCAACGCGGTGCTCGACAAGAGCTGGGGCGGGCCGACGGTCAGCGGCGACGGCGTGACGGTCGCGGAAGAGATCGAGCTGCGCGACAAGAACGAAAACATGGGCGCCCAGCTGGTCAAGGAGGCGGCCAGCAAGACGTCGGAGGCTGCGGGCGACGGGACCACCACGTCCACGGTGCTGGCTGAAGCGCTGTTCAAGGCGGGGTTGAAGCAGATCACCGCCGGGGTCGACGCCAATGCCCTGGTCCGCGGGATGAAGAAGGCGGTGGACCAGGTCGTCGCCGAGATCAACAAGCTCTCCCGCCCGATCGACGTCTCCAAGAAAGACGAGATCACCAACGTCGCGACGATCAGCGGCAACAACGACCCCGAGATCGGCAGGGTGATGGCCGAGGCCTTTATGAAGGTCGGCAAAGATGGGGTGATCACCGTCGAGGAGAGCAAGGGCCTGGACACATACGTGGAGGTGGTCGAGGGGATGCAGTTCGATCGTGGGTTCCTCAGCCCGAACTTCGTCACGAACGCGGAAGAGCAGAAGGTCGAGCTGGAGAAGTGTCTCGTGCTGGTGTACGAGGACAAGATCGGCTCGATCCAGAAGCTGGTGCCCCTGCTCGAAAAGGTGCAGCAGGCCAAGAAGCCGCTGCTGATCATCGCGGAGGACGTGGAGGGCGAAGCGCTGGCGACGCTGGTGGTGAACAAGCTGCGCGGCGTGCTGAGCCTGTGCGCGGTCAAGGCGCCGGGCTACGGCGACCGCCGCAAGGCCATTCTGCAGGACGTGGCGACCCTCACCGGCGGCCAGGCGATCATGAAGGACCTGGGCGTCGAGCTGGACAAGGTCGAGCTATCGCAGCTGGGCATGGCCAAGAAGGTCGAGGTGACCTCGGAAACCACCACGATCATCGAGGGCGCCGGAGATTCCAAGGCCATCCAGGGCCGCATCGCCCAGATCCGCCAGGAGATCGAAAAAACCACCAGCGACTACGACCGCGAGAAGCTGCAGGAGCGGCTGGCGAAGCTGGCAGGCGGCGTGGCGCAAATCCGCGTGGGGGCGGCCTCCGAGGCGGAACTGAAGGAGAAAAAAGCCCGCGTGGAGGATGCGCTGCACGCGACACGCGCGGCGGTGGAGGAAGGCATCGTGCCCGGCGGCGGGGTCAGCTTTATCCGGGCGATCGACTCCCTCAAGAACGTCAAGACCGACGGCCACGACGAAGCGGCCGGCGTCGAGGTGGTGCGCCAAGCCCTGGTGTTGCCGCTGCAGACGATCGCGGACAACGCGGGCGAGCGTGGCACGGTGGTGGTCCGCAAGGTCAGGGAGGGCAAGGGTAGTTTTGGATTCGACGCCCTGCGGTTAGAGTACGGCGACCTGGTCAAGAAGGGCATCATCACGCCCTCGAAGGTCGACCGCACGGCCCTGCAAAACGCCGCCAGCGTGGCGACACTGCTGCTGACGACAGACTGCATCGTCACCGAAGCCCCCAAGGAGGAAGAGGAGGCCAAAGGCCCTGCCGGCATGGGCGGTATGGGCGGCATGATGTAGCAGGTCGCCTGGGAGGCGGCGGAAAGAGGCGACGTGGGTGAAGGGAAAAAGGGCCGTAGGGGATCGGGGGCAACCGGGCCGCTCCGCGGGCGCAGAGAAAAGCAGAGGGAATAAGCACCATCGGAATATTTGAGAGGTGTTGAACTATGGCGACGGCGACTCTAACAGCGAGCAAAACGAAAGTACGGCCTTTGGATGATCGGGTGTTGATCAAGCCGAGTGATCCGGAAGAGAAGACGCGCGAAGGGATCTACCTGCCCGAGGGCGCCAAAGAGAAGCCGATGGCGGGCACGGTGGTCGCCACCGGACCCGGCAAGCTCAACGAGGACGGGAAGCGCACCCCCGTCGCGGTGAAGAAGGGCGACACCGTGGTCTTCGGCAAATACGCCGGCACAGAAGTAGAGATCGACGGCGTCAAGCACATGATCGTCCGCGAAAGCGAGCTGCTAGGCGTGCTCGAATAAAGCCAGCCTTTTCCAAGGTCGACACCTTCGACCGCGGTGTGGCAGAAACCTAGGCCACCCCCTGGGCAACGGTGACGCGGGTAGAGGCTCGAAGCATAGGCACACCCCAGGGGCGAATCTCAGGGGGCCCGTACCACAACCACGGGCCTTTGCTTGAGGCGCGAAAGACTAACCACAGAACCACACGGAGCCTAAACCATGGCTAAGAAGCAGATGATGTTCGGCAGCGAGGCGGCGGTGCAGCTGCGCAAAGGGGTGGAACAGCTGTCCAACGCGGTGAAGGTGACGATGGGCCCGGCCGGCCGGCACGTGGTGCTGCAAAAATCGTTCGGCGGGCCCGCGGTGACGCAGGACGGCGTGACGGTGGCGAAAGAGGTCGACCTGCCCGAACCCTTCCAAAACCTGGGCGCCAAGATGGTGATCGAGGTGGCCAAGAAGACGGCGGACAAGGCGGGCGACGGCACGACCACCGCCACGGTG
>JAJUHR010000362.1 GCA_029267795.1 Planctomycetota bacterium | reverse complement strand
GCCCGCCATTTCGCAACCCGTCGCGGGTGCTACAATGTCGCCGACCCAATCAAGGACGAGCTTATGATCCCCTGGCGGTTTGCGGCGGCATCGGCGGTATGCTTCGTAGCGGTTTGCCTCGGCACGGGGTGTGCGACTTACGTGAACATCCCCCCTCAGCCGGGCGATGTGGCTCGACACGACCCCAACGACCTGTCGATCGTGCAGGCGATGGGGGAGGCCTTGAACGCTGCGGTGGTGGATCAGCCGATCCAGGGCCGGTACGCGATCGTGCTGCCCGAGGGGGTCTCCGCGGACAGCTACAAAGTGGTGGCTGCGCGCCTGGGGGAGGCGGCGGCTTGGCCTGGGGACGTCGAACGGCCCGACATCCCGGTGGTCGAGGTGAAGGAGGTCCGCATCCGCGGCTTATCCGCTCAGGTCGATATCGTCCGTCCCACCAATTCCACGGCGGGAGCCCCCGGTCAGGTGGCGACCGTATACCTTCAGCAGAACCCCGTCACGGGTTGGCACGTAGAGCAGGTGCGCGTCTGGCGGGCTAATGTCCAGGACGTTCTGACGCCGACTCCCTAGGTATGGATGCCCTTACCAGAGGGCTTGTGCATCAACGTAGGCCATCATCGATAGGTACCGGGGCGAGGTTCGCCTGCGGCCCAGGCCGTCTGGGCGGCCTGCCCTGTGCGACGATGGGCGGCTGGGTTGTTGCCTCGGCGACGGGGACGATCCCTGCCGATGCTGCGTCTTTGGAACTGGTTTCAAAGCCCCGCTTCCCTTGGGAGGAGGGGCAAGGTGAGGGAGTCAAGGCCCGTATCAATCACCGGTCCATCCCTCACCTCAGCCCTCTCCCGACGCGGGAGAGGGGGGCTATGAAATCGCCTTTTCCTATAATCCCTTTCCCTTGCAGTCACGATCAACTCCGGGAGGTGCTACCATGAGCTCGATCGCGATCCGGCTGCTCGTTTTTTGCGGTGCGCTTTGGGGCGGGATGTTCTGTGGATCGGCTTTGGGGGAGGAGGCGCCCGCCGGTCAAGGCACGGCTCCGCCCGCCAAGCGGCCTGCCAGTGATGAAGCCCAGAGGCCACAGGCGGTCGCTTCGCAGGCTCCGCCGGCCGCTACGGCTGCGGCCCCGACCGCTGAGCAGGTGCAGGACGATCTATTCAACCAGCTTCAAGAGAACCCGCTGATCGAGCCCACCCGGCCAGCCACGGACACCCCTGCCGGTGCTACGCCTTCGCCGATCAAGACGATCGGCGTGGACAAGGACATCCTGGGCTTGGTCGGCGGTGAGATGCCCGCGCTGCGGCGGGAGGGCGAGTTCATCGTCAACCGCAAGGGCCACCTGGTGCGTGCTGCCCACGGCGGGCACGTGATTTTCGTGTTCGATGCCGATTCGGAGCACGCCCCCGATCCGCCGATGGTCGTTGTCCCCTGCCAGATGATGCAGAACATGGAGGACCTCGTGCAGGAGCGAGGCGACACATTGACGTTCATTTTGTCCGGTCAGGTGCTGACTTACCGCGGGGTTAACTACCTGCTGCCGACGATGATGAAGCTGGCGATCGATCAGAAGAACCTGATGAAGCAGTGACCGCGGATGGGGTAAGAGCCGCATAGCCGGCGTCTGCCCAAACCGTTCGATAGGACTGGATATGCCGATCTACGAATACGTCTGCGAGGACTGCGGGGCGACCACGGAATCCCTGCGGAAGATGGCGGATGCCGACGCTGCGGTGGCCTGCGAGCGCTGCGGTTCGGCGCGCGTGCGGCGGGCGCAGAGCAGTTTCGTGGTGGGGGGCTCGGCGGGCCAGGGGGCGTCGTTGCCGGTAGCGACGGGGTGCGCCTGCGGTAAATCTCACGGCCCATGCGGGTCGCACCGGCATTAGGGTGTGTTTCGTTTGGGTGTAGAGTGACGAGGCAGGGGTGGCTGCGGTGGAGCGAAGCGACACCACAGCAAAAACCGGGGGTTCCGGGGCATCGCTGCGCTCTACCCCAGCCACCCGACCGTGGCAGCTGCGACCTCTGATGCACACAGCGGGCCCCGCACACGCGAATCTTGAGGAGATTGAGCCTTCGGACGTGTCGGTCGGGCTACAGGGTCCGGTCGATCGCCTCGGCGATGCGCTTGAGGCTGGCGATCAGGTCGGTCAGCACCTGGGGGGTGATCGACTGAGCGCCGTCGGTCATCGCGTGCTCGGGGTCGGGGTGCACCTCGATCAGCAGGCCGTCCGCGCCGCACGCCACCGCCGCCCGCGACATGTCCACGATCAGCCGGGCGTGTCCCGTGCCTTGGGAGGGGTCGATCACCACGGGCAGGTGGCTGCGGAAGTGCAGCTCGGGCACGGCGGAGAGGCTCAGCGTGTTGCGGGTGTGGTCTTCGAAGGTGCGGATGCCGCGTTCGCAGAGG
>JAJUHR010000253.1 GCA_029267795.1 Planctomycetota bacterium | reverse complement strand
TCGGCCGCCAGCCCTGGATCGTCCAGGGAGTGATGCGCACCGCCGAGGCGGTCACCGAATCCCAAGGCATCGGCTGGCTGCTCCTGGCAACGACCTCGATCTACGCAGCTTTGGGTACAGGGACGATCCTTGCTTTGAAACCGCTGGCCAGCGCACCGATACAGGCGGAGCACCATGGAGCCTGAAACCATCATCCTCCTTCAGATGCTGGCGTCGCTGACGCTCTACTGCGTGTTGGGTGGGGCCGATTTCGGTGCCGGCATCTGGGAGTTCAACACCGCGTTCCAAGCCAGCGAGAAAGAGAGGCAACTGATCCACCGGGCGATCGGGCCCGTTTGGGAAGCGAACCACGTCTGGTTGATCTTCCTTCTCGTCCTGACAGCCAACGGATTTCCCACCGCCTTCGCGGCGCTCTCGCGTGCCCTGTGGCTGCCGCTGTGGTTGGCTTTGGTGGGGATCGTCTTCCGTGGGGCAGCCTTCGCCTTTCGTTCTCACGCGGCGGAGGCCCCCAGGCAACAACAACTGTGGGAAATCGTTTTTGCGGTCGCCTCCACCGCCGCCCCGTTCTTCCTGGGCGCCAGCGTCGGGGCGGTGGCCTCCGGCAAACTCGCAGTGACCTCGGAGGGCCGATTCGACGCAGACTTCTTGACCGGCTGGCTTTCGCCCTTGCCCATCTTTACCGCGTTCTTCGCCGTGGGGATGTGCGCCTACCTAGCAGCCTTTTACCTGACCCGCGAAGCGGCCCAGATCGGCGATCACGAGTCGATCGCCCTGTGGCGCCAGCGATCCCTCACCGCCGGCATTTGGATGCAGATATTGGCCCTGGTGGGTTTGGTCCTCGTCGCGATCGAGTCCCCACGACTCTGGGAAGGATTCCGCTTGCGCAGCTGGCCGCTGGTCGTCGCGGCGCTGATCTGCGGGGTCTTCTCCCTCTGGGCAGTAGGGCGGTCCAAATTCACTTGGGCTGTCTTCGCAGCAGCAGCGACGGTGGCGACCGTACTCTGGGGCTGGGGGGCTGCACAGTACCCCGCATTGATCCCACCAACCGTCACCGTCGAATCCGCCAAGGCCCCGGATACGGTCCTGTGGGCCATGATCTGGGGAACAGGCGCAGGCGTATTGATCGTAGCGCCCTCCTTGGGTTATCTACTTATGACTTTCAAGCGAGCGAACCAGCACCGCCGCGGGCACACAGAAAGAAGCACCACATGATAACGATTCAGCCCCACGTCGCAGAGGGGGTTTTCAACACCCGCTTACCCAGCCACGCCCCCTCGCTGCCCCCGATCCACTCCGCGCCCACCTCGCCCGGTGAACCGGCACGTGTGGCGGGGTGCCACACAGCACGCCGAACCGAAGGTGAGGCTGTTGTGTGCGGAAAACAACAGGTCGACGCAACGGGCACTCTGTCTTGTTAGAGCCGCTTAGCTAAACCGGTACGTGTGGCTGGCGGGCATGTAGCTCAGGTCCGCCTCAGCCCGCTGCCCCGTCAGCGCCTTTTGAAAAAATCGCTTCACCGCCGCGTTCTTCAGCGCCTCGCCCTCAAAATACGCGTGCGACGTGCCCACCCTCTTGGCGTCGGTGAAGTCCACATACACCGCCTGCTTCGACAACAAGTTGTACCGCCAGTGCCCCAGCCTCGCCTTCTGCTCCGGGCCCGCCTTCATCCGCGAGGCCGCCAGCGCCATATCATCCTCATTGATCGTCACGTACACGCGGTTGCGGCACTGGATCCTGTCCACCCACTCCTCGTGACCCTCGTTGTTCGCATCCGCCGCCACCAGCACCACGTTGTCGAACACCAGCATCGCCCCTCCGGCGTGCGCCTGCGATCCCAGCACGTGCTTGAGGATGTAATTCCCCATGCTGTGCAGCATCATGTTCAGGGTCAGTCGGCATACCGGCCGCTCCGCCAAGTAACGGCTGCGGCTCTCCGCGTTGTCCGGAAACAGACGCTGCGCCTCTTCCATCACCTTCACCACGTATTCCCGGTTGAACTCCTCCTGATACTCGTGCAACTTGGCAAAACACCGGCCCAAAGCCCCCACCGAGACCTGCGCGTCACGCTTGTCACTGAGATAGTCTGTGACCCCCTTCACCCCGCCCCCGTTTGCCGGCCAAGTGAACGGCAGCACCTCCACCCCATACGTGGCCGCCAGATCCTCCGCACGGTCCAGCACCGCAGCCACGTCGTTGTTGTACCCGTGCACAAAGAACAGGATATTTTGCTCGCTACGCTGCACGACCTTAAGCAGCTTCCGCGCCACATACCGACTGGCGTAAACCGCCCCCGCCACACCCGTCAGCCCCACCTCGCGTTTCATCCGCTCATCCAGCGTGTCCGGCAGGATTCGAATCTCCCACTTTCCCCGCACCCGCGTCGCCTCAGCCAATCGCAACTCGTTCGGACCGAAAGGATTAGGCGTCGCACCCAATTTCTCCACCCCCACCGCCGATTCCTTAACACACCGGTTGGTCACCAGGAACACTCGTTGGCTCCTTCCACGTCCGCCTCACCCCCAAGCATCTCTCCCCTCCAGCCCATCGCCCAAATAATCACTCCCCCACACCCATCACCACGTCCTCGCCCCGCACCAACGCCACGGACAGCCAATCTAACAGCCCGCGGTTCGCCGGCGGAAACGTGTAGCTCGACAACTCACCTGCGCCAATCCACCGGTGCTCCGCCACACCCAAGTCGCACAACCGCCCCGAAACACCACCGCAGATAAACGCGTGCAACCTGACCAAGCCGTGAGCATACCGGTGTTCGATCACCGGCAGCCGCCGACCCACACAGACATGGACTCCAAGCTCCTCCTCAAATTCCCGCACCAAGGCCTGCTCGGGTGTCTCACCGGGTTCGAGCTTGCCGCCTGGAAATTCCCAATACCCACCGAGGACCGCCCCATGAGGCCGTCGAGCAATCAAGACCCTCCAGCACCCTCGAACCCCTTCAAAAAGGAGGCCGACAGCCACTTCGATCACCCGGCTCTCTTGGCCCATCTGCGTCAGCCCACAACTCGAATTTCCACTGCGCGATAAACAATACAAGTGATTATTTTGAAGGTACTTAATCGACAACTGCGATCCATCAACCCTCGGTCTTCGCCATTGGTCGTCAGAGGCGTACCAATTATATTTAAGTTAATATAAACAATTAACTTATGATATTTACGTCAATCTGAGCAATTTACATTGACACCACTGGAACAGCGCAAATAAAATTGACGCGTTCGTGAGACGAACCGTACACGATACGAGTCCCGTAATACACCCATCGAGTTAGTCAGCCGTGGCGCGCCTCCGCCCACAGGATCGGAGCCCTGTGGCGGAGGTTTTTTATTCGCCCGTCACGCGAGACCCCTGCCCTACCCCGTCGATACCACGCCCGGTCTTAGCCCACCGCCACAGGACTCTGGATCATCGCAAGCAACCGCTCCACCAAGCGGTTGACCCCGACGTATACGTCCTTGATCGTCTTGGCTTCCATGTACGCCGGCGTCGAGACAATCCGGTTCGCTTCGTCGACGCAGAACTCGTGAACCCCGCACGCGCTGTGCCGGGCTCCCATCTTCTCCAGCGATGCCGCCGTGCTCTTGTCGTACCCGATGGTCAGCGTCGGGTGCAGCGTTTGACCAAAGACCCGCGCCCCCACCGCCGGCGCG
>JAJUHR010000118.1 GCA_029267795.1 Planctomycetota bacterium | reverse complement strand
GGTGGGAGATGACGACCTCGTCGCCGGCCTTGAGGGTCGAGCGGCCAAAGGACTGGGCGATGAGGTTGATGGCCTCGGTGCAGCCACGGACAAAGACGATGTCGCGCCAATCCGGGGCGTTGAGGAAGCGGGTGATCCGGAGCCGCGCCTCCTCGTACGCTTGCGTGCCGAGCATGCTCAGATGGTGCACGCCGCGGTGGATGTTGGCGTTGTAGGTGCGATAGAAGCTGTCGACGGCCTCGATGACGGCGGCGGGCTTCTGCGCGGTGGCGGCGTTGTCGAGGTACACCAGCGGGTGGTCGTGGACGCGCTGGCGCAGGATGGGGAAGTCGCTGCGGATCCGATCGACGTCGAGCGGCCGAGGGGCGGGGCGGTCGGCCGCGGTCTTTGTTTTTGCGGAGATCGTAGTCATAGCGTTTGCTCCAACAGTTTACCGTGGGGCAGGCGGTCCAGGAGCAGCCGCTGAACGAGCTGCCGGACGGGTTGGAGGGGCATGCGTTCGAGGTTTTCGCTGGCGAACGCGTAGACGATCATGGCGCGGGCGGTTTCGTGCGGGATGCCGCGCGAACGGAGGTAGAACACCTGATCCTCATCGATCTGGCCGACGGTGGCGCCGTGGGTGCACTTGACGTCGTCGGCGTAGATCTCCAGTTGGGGATCGGCGTTGGCGCCGGCCTCCTCCGACAAGAGCAGGTTCTGGTTGTTTTGCTTGGCGTCGGTCTTCTGGGCGTCCTGGCGGACGATGATCCGGCCGCGGAACACGCCGTGGGACCGCTGGGTCATGATGCCTTTGTAGAACTGGCGGCTGTCGCAGTGCGGCGTGGCGTGGTCGACGCGCATGTGGTTGTCGACCAGCTGGTCGTCACGGAGCACATATAGGCCGTTGAGCAGCGAGTGGCCGCCCTCGCCGGCGTGCACGGGGCTGACGTTATTGCGGACGATCGAGCCGCCGAACTGCGCCGAGTGCGAAGCGAACCGGCTGTCGCGGCCCTGGTGGACGTGGAGCGTGGTGACGTTGAACGCGCGGGGGCTTTCGCGCTCGAGCAGGTAGTGCGTGACCTGGGCGTTGGGGCCGACGACGATCTCGGTCAGCGCGTTGGTCAAGTACACGCCGTCGCCCAACGTGGCGTAGTCTTCGATCACGCTCAGTGTGGTGTCGGCCTCGGTGACAATCAGGTGTCGGGGGCTGATCAGCGGCGGTTCGTCGCCGGGGGCGGCGATGTGGAGCAGGTGGATCGGGCGGCTGACAGCTGCGCCGCGGGGGACGAAGATCACCGCGCCGTCGCGGAATAGCGCGGTGTTGAGCGCGGCGAAGGGGTGCTTGTCCGTGTTGGTCAGCTTGCCCAAGTGCTCTTCGAGCAGGCTGCGTTTGGTGGTGAACGCCTCGTGGAGGCTCCAGAGGCCCATGCCGGGGGGCAAGCCGGCGGTGTCGGAGAGGCTGGGCTGGTATCGGCCGTTGACGAAGACGAGCCGGCAGCAGTCCAGGCCGGGGATGAGCAGCGGTTCGATCACGCTGCGGGTCAAGTTCGGGGCAGGGGAGCTGAGGGTGAAAGCGGTTTGCTTGATGGGGGCGATGTTGGTGAACCGCCAGTCCTCGTGGTGCGTGTCCGGCAAGCCGAGCTGGCGGAAGCGTTCGAAGGCGGCCCACCGAGAGGCGTAGAGCCATTCCGGGCCAGGTTCAACGGCGGAGACGTCGAGCCGGTCGAGCGTCGCGGCGGTGCGGGTTTTCTCCGGAGACATCGTGATCATGCGAGTTACCTTAACCTCGTCGGGTTCGGGGTGGTGCGGGTAAAGCCGGGGTCAAACCGCGGCGGCGACGGCTTCCTTTTCGACCCAGCCGTAGCCTTTTTCCTCCAGCTGCAGGGCCAAGTCCTTTCCGCCGGAGCGGACGATGCGGCCCTTGTGCAGCACGTGGACAAAGTCGGGCACGATGTAGTTCAGCAGGCGCTGGTAGTGGGTGATGACGAGGAAGGAACGGTCGGGGCCGCGGAGGCTATTGACGCCGTCGGCGACGATGCGCAGGGCGTCGATGTCCAAGCCGGAGTCGGTTTCGTCGAGGATCGCCAATTTGGGCGCCAGGATCGCCATTTGGTAGATCTCGTGGCGTTTCTTTTCCCCGCCGGAGAAGCCCTCGTTGACGGAGCGGGACAGCAGCTTCTCGTCGATCTTGACGAGCTTGGCTTTGTCGCGGACAAGCTTGAGGAAGTCGATGGCGTCGATCTCTTCCTGGCCGCGGTACTTGCGTTGGGCGTTGTAGGCAGCGTGGAGGAACTGGGTGTTGGAGACGCCGGGGATCTCCACGGGGTACTGGAACGCCATGAAGATGCCCTCGCAGGCGCGCTGGTCCGGCTCCATCTCGAGCAGGTCCTTGCCGAGGTAAGCGATCGACCCTTCGGTGACCTCGAAGGTCTCCCGGCCGGCGAGCACCTGGGCGAGGGTGGACTTGCCCGAGCCGTTGGGGCCCATGATCGAGTGCACCTCGCCGGGGTAGACGGTCAAATCGACGCCCCGGAGGATCTCGTGACCCTCAACGCGGGCGTGCAGGTTCTTGATCTCCAGAAGCGGTGGTGTTTGGTTTTTCGGCATGGTTTTTGGCCTTTGGTCTGCAAATATTGTGGTTCGTGTTGCGGTTGTTTAGGGTTGTGGGTTGATCTCGTGTCTTTTGACCCCCGCTGGTCTTAAGGGGCCGGTGCTTGACTCCCCGAATTGGGGTGGTGTTCCGGTGGCGGGTTCTGTCAGCCAACGCTGCCTTCGAGGCTGACGCTCAGCAGCTTGGTGGCTTCGACGGCGAATTCCATCGGCAGCTCGCGGAAGACCTGCTTGCAGAAGCCGTTGACGATCAGCGACACGGCGTTTTCCTCGCTGATGCCGCGCTGCTGGCAGTAGAACAGCTGGTCCTCGCCGATCTTGGAGGTCGTGGCTTCGTGCTCGACGCTGGCGGTGGGGTTCTTGACCTCGATGTAGGGGAAGGTGTGGGCGCCGCAGCGGCTGCCGAGCAGCAGCGAGTCGCACTGGGTGTAGTTGCGGGCGTTGGCGGCGCTCTTGAGGACCTTGACCATGCCGCGATACGTGTTCTGGCCGTGGCCGGCGCTGATGCCCTTGCTGACGATCGTGCTGCGGGTGTTGCGGCCGATGTGGATCATCTTGGTGCCGGTGTCGGCCTGCTGGTAGTTGGCGGTCAGGGCCACCGAGTAGAACTCGCCGACAGAGCGGTCGCCCTGGAGGATGCAGCTGGGGTACTTCCAGGTGATGGCCGAGCCGGTTTCGACCTGGGTCCAGCTGATGTGGGAATTCTCGCCGAGGCACTTGCCGCGCTTGGTGACGAAGTTGAAGATGCCACCGCGGCCCTGCTCGTCGCCGGGGTACCAGTTCTGGATGGTGGAGTACTTGATCGTCGCGTCCTTCAGGGCGACCAACTCGACCACGGCGGCGTGGAGCTGGTTCTCGTCGCGCATCGGCGCGGTGCAGCCTTCAAGGTAGCTGACGTACGCGCCCTCGTCGGCGACGATCAGTGTGCGCTCGAACTGGCCGGTGGCGGCGGCGTTGATGCGGAAGTACGTGCTCAACTCCATAGGACAGCGGACGCCCTTGGGCACGTAGACGAACGAGCCGTCGCTGAACACCGCGGAATTGAGCGTCGCGAAGAAGTTGTCGGAGTAAGGCACGACCGAGCCGAGGTACTGGCGGACCAGGTCGGGGTGCTCCTGCACCGCGTCGGAGAACGAGCAGAAGATAATCCCCAGCGAGGCGAGCTTTTCCTTGAACGTGGTGGCGACGGACACGGAGTCGAACACCGCGTCGACCGCCACGCCCGCCAGCAGCTTCTGCTCTTGCAGGGGGATGCCCAGCTTTTCATAGGTACGCAGCAGCTTGGGGTCGACCTCGTCGAGGCTCGCCAGTTTTTCCTGCCGCTGCTTGGGGGCGGAGTAATAAATGATGCCCTGGTAGTCGATCGGCGGGTGCTTGACGTGCTGCCAGGTCGGCTCCTTCATCGTCAGCCAATGGCGGTAGGCCTTGAGCCGCCAGTCGGTCAGCCACTGCGGCTCGTGCTTCTTGGCGGAGATGGCGCGGACAACGTCCTCGCTTAAGCCCGGGGGCAGCGATTCGGACTCGATGTCGGTGACCCAGCCCTCCTTGTACTTGCGGTGGGCGAAGGCCTCGATGGTCTGTTGGGATTGGATGGTCGTCATGGCTTTCTTCTCTCGGTTCAGGTAGTCGAAGCGTGGGCCGGGAGGCCGCGAGCCTCCACCCCGACGCCTTCCAGAGGCACGCAGACCTCGTTTTCAATCAGGTCGCGGATCGTGATCTGGCTGAAAAACCGGATGATGCGGTCGTTCAGCCGGCGCATCGCGGCGGTGATCGGGCACTTCTCGATCAAGCTGCAAGGCACGCACTTGACGGGTTCGTCCTCTTTGCAGCAAACAGTGACCCAGACTTGGCCTTCGATCGCCGCGATGACGTCGGTGATCGAGATGCGCTCGGGCGGCAAGGCGAGGTAATACCCCCCACCGGCCCCCCGGACCGAGCCGAGGATCCCGCTGCGGTGCAGGTCCTTAAGAACCTGCATGAGCAAGGGCAAGGGCAGGTCGTACTCTTGGGCGATCTGGCGGGCGCTGCGGGGCTGGTCCTGGCCAGACCTTAACGTTGCCAGCGATGCCAGCGCCACCAAGGCGTAATCGGTTTTGCGGGTAAGGCTGAACATCCGGCAGTGCTCCCGAAAATCCGCGACCAGAGTGTTATAGTAGGAATTTAGTACGATTTCAAACATCCCTTAAACTGAAGAGCTCGGGTTTTTGATACTTTTTGCTGCGTCATGGACCAGGAGGGGGCCCAGCCGCCGTTTGCTGGCGCGTAGCCCGTCGTAGAGTAGAATCGTTATAATCTGGTGAGCATCCTAGTTTGATAATCTACTCTAAGCCATTAACTTAATGTAGTTTGCGGTTTTTAAGCGGAGGATTGGAAGACGACGATATAAGTACTATAATGATCCTAATTCAATCCGGCACATACGATGTTGTAGGAAACGGGCGAAGGCCCCGTGAGGCGAATTAGGATTTGGGAAAGGAGACAACCGTGGGCATTCAGTTGACCGAGGCCGCGGCGCGGGAAATCAAGAATATCGTCCAGCAGCAGGAGTTGGATCCGCAGAAGATTCGCCTGCGTGTTGGCGTCAAGGGCGGTGGTTGTTCGGGGTTTAGCTACCTGCTGGACCTGACCGAGCAGGAGCGTGAGAACGACGAGAAGTTCGAGCAGCACGGGATCGTCGTGGTATGCGACCCCAAGAGTTACCTGTATCTCAACGGCGTCAAGATCGACTTCAAGGACGAGGTGATGGGCCGCGGCTTTGTGTTCCACAACCCCAACGCGACCAGTACCTGCGGCTGCGGCAGCTCGTTCAGCGCTTAGTCACGCTCTGTCACGCACGGCGGACCACTCAGCGCTGCGGCGGTTGGAGTCGTTGCCACCCGTGCATTGAGTTGAAGAATCAAGCCCATCCGTACCTTGCGGGTGGGCTTATTTTTTGCTTTTCAGCGGATTTTTGGGGTGAGAGGCAGGTGGCCCCAAGCGGTCGGAAGTAGCGGTTAACCTCGTCGAATGCTAACCTTATGGCGTTTTTTTTGCCTGCGTGAGCCCCCAATGAGGGCGGGGTTGTCGCGATGGAGCGAAAGCGGCACCAAAATCCCAAGGCATCACTGGGCTTCGGGCCAGCCAGCCCCATTTGAATACCGGCATATCCGAACGAAAAACGCACTAGGAGCGGATGATCAGCGCCATGGGCAGACCAGCGAGGAAGAAGCCAATGGCTGTGTCGGCACACATCACCAGCGTGTATAGGGTTGGGGCCAGCATCCAGTTCCAAGCGGGCAGGTACGCGGCCAGGCCGACGAGCACGCCCATCGCGGTGACGATCGCCACGCGCTGGCTGTACTGGGGCGTTTGGGGTGCAGCGGCACTAAGGATCGCGGCGGCGACCAAGGCGCTGGCGAGGGTCAGGATGAAGCCGACCACGAATTGCCTGGGGCTCATGGGTTCACTCCCACGGGCTTGGAAGAACAGAACGCCCAGGGGGCCGGCGCGGTGCTTTTCG
>JAJUHR010000271.1 GCA_029267795.1 Planctomycetota bacterium | reverse complement strand
TAAGTGGCGATCTTCCGAGCGTCAAAGCGGTCGAACGCCGCCCGGTAGCTCCGCCGCTTTTTCAAAATAGTCTCCCAGCTCAGACCGGCCTGAGCGCCCTCCAAAATCAAAAACTCCAACAGCCGTTGATCGTCATGCACCAGCACGCCCCACTCCCGATCGTGATAAGTGATGATCAGCGGCGATTGAGCCCATCCGCAACGTCGCGGCCCGGGGAGACCCTTCGAATCCACGGGGGTAACTCCTCTGGTCAAGGGGGCAACAAAAAAGCCCTAACCTCTTTCCGAGTTAGGGCTTAGCCACACGTGGAGGTGATGAGATTCGAACTCACGACCTCTTGCATGCCATGCAAGCGCTCTCCCAGCTGAGCTACACCCCCGTTGGCGGGATCGATCCCTCGTTGGCGTTCGGATTCAGGTCCCCTCGACTTGTTTGCAACAATATAAGTATCGTCCGAGCGGAAATCAACGGAATAGTTTCGCATCGGATCCGCGTTTCGTACCTCGCCGCGAGGCAGAGCCGTCCAAAAGAGTTCTAACACCTTCAGGTGTACTTTTCTATATAATGTCATGTTTACGAGGTCACCATGTCACTTCAAGAGAAGCTTCAGCAGTTGTTCTTGTTGGACCAGCACATCCGCGGTATCCGCAAGCGCTTGGACCAAGCCGTCGCTCGCCACAAGACCCAGCAAGCCAAGCTCGGGCAATTCCGCTCTCAGCGGCAGGAGTTGGCCAGCCAGCTGAAGATGGCTCAAGTCAAGTCCGCCTCGGCCGACAACCAGATCAAAGACCTGCAGCAGCGGATCGATCGCCTGCGGGACCAGATGAACAACGTCAAGAGCAACAAGGAATATTCCGCGGTGCTCATCGAGGTCAATACGCTCAAGCTGGAAAAGAGCAAGCTCGAAGACGCCGCCTTGGAGCTGATGGGTCAGGTCGAGCGGCTCCAGCAAGAGCTCCAGGAGATCGAGGCCCGCTGCCAGCAGCAGGAGAAGCTCGCCGCCTCGGCCCATGCCGAGGTCGACGCCAGCCAGGCCGAGATCAAAGACCAACTCGACGAGCTGACCACCAAGCGAGTCGCCGCCGAATCCCAGGTGCCCGCCGAGGCCTTGGCGGTCTTCAACCGACTGGCCTACGAACACGAGGGCGAGGTCATGGCAGCCGTGGTCGAAGAAGACCGGCGCTCGAACGACTACTCTTGTGGGGGGTGCTACATCAGCATCCCGATCGAACGAGTCAACGCCCTGATGACCCACCTGGACCAGATCGTTTGCTGCCCCAATTGCGGCCGGATCCTCTACCTCGACGAGGAATTCAAGGCCTCCATGGGCTCGAAGTGAGCCGAGGCCCCGGTTCTCTGCGGCCTTTCAGCCGCGATTCTTGACTATCCCCTCATTCCCATCGATGAAAGTGTGCGTGTATATCGACGGGGGCTCGCGTGGCAACCCCGGGCCAGCCGCCGCGGGCGTGGTCGTCCGGGACGCGGACAATTCCCACACGCTGTTCGAGGCGGGCTACTTCCTCGGTCGCACGACCAACAACCAGGCTGAATACCAAGGCCTGGTCCGCGCCTTGGAAGACGCGGCTCGCTTGGGTGCGCACGATCTGGACATCCGAAGCGACTCCGAGCTGCTGGTTCGCCAGCTCAAGGGCGAATACCGCGTCAAGTCCGCCGACCTCAAACCCTTATACGAGCGTGCGGTCAAACTGCTGGAGGGCTTCAAAGCTTGGCAGATCAGGCACGTCCCCAGGGAGCACAACCGCCGCGCGGACGAGCTGGCCAACCGCGCGATGGACGCAGGCCGCGACGTGGCCCTGCCCGCCCAGCCACAGCCATCCGCGGCGCCCGCCGGCGTTTCCGAACCGGCTGGATCTTCCGGACCGTGGTGTCGCGTCAAGCTGAACAGCAGCCCGGGCCCGCAGTGCCCCACGCGGTGGGACCCCTCGGCGGTATACGCGTTCGGCCCGACGACGCCCGCCGGGTTCTGCGTCTACGCTGCGGTTCCGGTGCTCGCCTTGTTTGAACATCGGTCTCCCGTCGGCCTAACTCAGCCCGTGCGCGCCCGTTGCCCGCGGTGCGGCGTGAACATCGAAATCGAGCCCCTGACCTGAACGAACACCGCGCTCGGCGGGCGCCACGACCCGTTCGCTACCTGCACGTCAGCAGGTCCTTGCAGCGTTCACCGGCTTTGACAGCCCCGCCCCTTGGGGTTAGTTTTCAGCCGAATTTCAGCCGAGATGTAAGCCATGGAAACCGGCAACGGTTGGCGCAAATTCTGGCTTCAGAGCGAAGCGGCGCTCTTTGGTAAATCTCTGCTGCTTTACCTCCTTTCTTTCGTTTCCTATCTCGTCGGGGGGATCGTTGCGGATGCAGCCAAGCTAACCGACAACCTCTGGGTCACGTTAGCAGTACTTCTCCTCGTCGTGATCGGCTCGGCCATTTTTCTTACGGCTACATTCTTGTTCTGTGTTGCGCTGATCCGTGTCGCCCTGTCGGGAACCCGGTTCGTCCAGTGGACCGAACTGGCCTCGAAGGCGGACGAGCTCCATGAGTTGCTGCGGTCCATCAACGATCGTCTTCTCATCAGCGAGGTCGCCAAGCGCATCGCGTTCCGAGAGAAGGACCGCCAAGCCCTGCGCAACGGCATCCGCGAGGACATCAAGAAGGGCGACTTCGACGCGGCCCTGGCCCTGGTCGAGCAGTTGAGCAAGACCTACGGATACCAGAGCGAGGCCGAGGAGTTCCGCGTCCAGATCCAGAGCGCCCGCGCAGCCGAGACCGAAGCCAAGGTCACCGAGGCGATCGGGCGGCTCGACCGGATCATCGCCGACCACGACTGGGACTCCGCCAGCGTGGAAGCGGCCAAGATCCAAAGGGTATTCCCCGATTCGCCGCGGGCTCGGGCGCTCAACCGTCGCATCGCCGAGGCCCGCGAGGCCCACAAGCGCGAATTGGAGCAGCAGTTCTTGCGGGCTGCCGAACGCGACGAGGTCGACCGCGCCATGGAGTTGCTCCGCGAGCTGGACCTGTACCTGACCGAGCAGGAAGCCGAGCCGCTGCGTGAAACAGCCCGAGGGGTGATCGGCAAGAAGCGGGACAACCTCGGGGTCCAGTTCAAGCTGGCGATCCACGACAAGGATTGGCTGCGGGCCGTCCGCGCCGGCGAGCAGATCATCCGCGAGTTCCCCAACACCAAGATGGCCAACGAAGTCCGCGGGATGCTCGACCTGCTCCGCGAGCGAGCCGCCGGCCAGCGGGCGGCCCAGGTCTGACGGCCTCCTGGCACGGACCAGCCGACGGCGCCGCGGCGGAGCGACTCGCCGATTTTTCCCCCTCTGATTATCCTCTTGCAACCATGAGCCTACAGCGAGCGGTATTGATCGAAGGAGACGGCATCGGGCCGGAAGTGACACGCGCAGTCCGCAGGGTGCTCAGCGCAGCCGGCGCGGAGATCGAGTGGGTCGAACG
>JAJUHR010000390.1 GCA_029267795.1 Planctomycetota bacterium | reverse complement strand
GAAGGACCCGTTCATTCACCTGCTGCGCAACTGCATCGATCACGGGATCGAGAAGCCCGCGGTGCGTCAGCAGAAGCACAAGCCGCGGCACGGGACGATCAACATCTGCATCTCGCAGAAGGACAGCGGCAAGGTCGAGATCCTCATCGGCGACGACGGGGCGGGCATCGACCTGGCCAAGGTCAAAGCCGTCGCCCGCAAGCTCGGCATCCTCTCCGCTGAAGAGGCGGAGAGGCTCGGCGAGCAGGAGGCCACCGCGCTCATCTTCCAGTCCGGCGTTTCGACGAGCCCGATCATCACCGACGTTTCTGGGCGGGGCCTGGGCCTGGCGATCGTGCGGGAAAAGGTGGAGCGGCTCGGCGGGGACATCACCCTCGGGTCGCGCCCCGAGGCGGGGACGAGCTTCCGGATCGTCCTGCCGCTGGCGCTGGCCACTTTCCGCGGCGTCCTCGTGCGTGCCGGTGAACACCCCTTCGTGATCCCCGCCATCAACGTCGAGCGGGTGATGCGCGTGGCCGGCAAGGAGGTCCAAACAGTGGAAAACCGTGAAACGATTCCGCTGGGCGCAGCGGCGGTATCGCTCGTGAGGCTCTGCGAGGCGTTGGGGATACCTCGCAAAGACACGTCGGGCGGGTCGGCAGGCCACGTGCAAGCGGTTGTCCTCCGCTTGGGTGCCGAACGCGTCGCCTTTGCGGTGGACGAAATCCTCGGGGAGCAGGAGGTGCTGGTCAAGTCGCTCGGCAGGCAGCTCGCCCGCGTGCGCAACGTCGCCGGCGCCAGCATTCTGGGGACCGGCCAAGTGGTGCCGGTGCTGAACGTGCCCGACCTGATGAAGTCGGCTGTGAAGCTGGCCACCGCGCCGCTTACGCCCACTGCCGCCGAGCCCCCTGTAGAGCCGAAAAAGCGATCCATCCTGGTGGTGGAGGACTCGATCACCTCCCGGTCGCTGCTGAAGAACATCCTGGAGTCGGCGGGCTACCAGGTCGCCACCGCGGTGGACGGGGTGGACGCCTACACCACGCTCAAGACCGGGACGTTCGACCTTGTCGTCTCGGACGTGGACATGCCGCGGATGAACGGGTTCGACCTGACGGCCAAGGTGCGGGCCGACAAGCGGCTCGCCGAGCTGCCCATCGTGCTGGTGACCGCGCTGGAGTCCCGCAAGGACCGCGAGCGCGGGATCGACGTCGGCGCCAACGCCTACATCGTCAAAAGCAGCTTCGATCAGAGCAACCTGCTGGATGTCGTCCAACGGCTGATCTGAGCGGCGGGCGGCGGAGAACCACCGGCACGCGCAGGGACGAAAGGAAAAGACCCACCGTGTTGGAGACATAGGCTCGTGTGGGATGCCCCAAAACCCTTTAGATGAGGCCACAACCTTGATCAAAGTCCTGGTAGTGGAAGATTCGCCCACGGTGCGGGAATTCCTCACCGAAATTCTCAGCTCGGACCCCGGCGTGCAGGTCGTCGCCGCGGCGAGCAACGGCGAGGAGGCCATCGAGGCCACCCGGCGATGGAGGCCCGACGTGATCACGATGGACATCCACATGCCGAAGATGAATGGGCTGGAAGCGACGCGCCGGATCATGGAGAGGGACCCGATGCCCATCGTGATCGTCAGCGGCAGCCAAGACCCCCGGGAGGTGGCCACGACGTTTGACGCCCTGGAGGCGGGCGCCCTGGCCGTGCTGCGCCGGCCGGTGGGCCTCGGTCACCCCGACCACGAGGCCACAGCCAGGCAGCTGCTGCAGACGGTGAAGTTGATGTCGGAAGTGAAGGTGGTCCGGCGCTGGCCCCGGGCGCGGCAAGAAACGGGGGCCCCGCGGCCGGCCGATGTGGACCTGGCGCCCAGGCCGGCGAAGGTCAGGGCCGTCGCCATCGGCGCCTCGACCGGCGGCCCCCCGGTGCTCCAAACCATCCTCGGGGCGCTGCCGAAAAACTTCCCCGTGCCGATCTTGATCGTCCAGCACATGGCGACGGGTTTCGTCCAGGGGTTCGCCGAGTGGCTGGCGCAGACCTGCGGCCTGCCCGTCCACCTCCCCATGCACGGCGAAGGGTTGCACTCCGGTCACGTTTACGTGGCCCCCGACGAGTTGCAGATGAAGGTGGATCGCGGCGGAAGGGTCGCCCTGACCAGGGACGGACCCGAGAACGGCCTGCGCCCCTCGGTTTCCTTTCTGTTCCGTTCGATCGCCGATGTCTACGG
>JAJUHR010000187.1 GCA_029267795.1 Planctomycetota bacterium | reverse complement strand
GCGCCTGCCTTCGGAAGTCACCGAGTTCGACGAGAAGCAGATCGTCGAAGACCTGGGGATGGCCTACTACAACCCCGGGTTCGAGGGGCCGGAGATGCTGACGGACGATATCTTCGATCGGGTCCGCTCCCTGCTGAACAACGAGGACAACAAGCCCATCCTGCTGCACTGCAGCTCCGCGAACCGGGTCGGGGCCGTCTGGTTGGCGCACCGGGTGTTGGATGGGGGCCTCGGTTACGAGGACGCCCTGGCCGAGGCGAAGATCGTTGGGCTCAAGACCCCCGCGTACGAGCAGAAAGCCTGCGAATACATCGAGCGGCACAAGCAGGATTGATCGTTCATCCGCTGGTGTGGCTTGCGTCCGGCGGCGTCGAACCGACGCGATCGACGCCGCGTGGCCCCTATTCGCACCGAGCCATCGGATCGAGCTGCATGAGCGGTGTGAAGAATGGGTCCTTGATCGTTGGCCCCGTCCTTGCCGCGGGGGTCGGCCTGGCGGGGTGGCTCGTGTTCGCCCTGCCGGCGCCGGCGTGCTGGACCGCCGCGGTGACGGCGTTGTGCGCCGTGTGGTGGATCGCTGAGCCGATCCCGATCCCCGCGACCTCGCTGATCCCCTTCGCGCTGTTCCCCGTCACGGGGGTGCTGAATCACCAGGAGGTGGCCGCGGCGTACGGCGACACGATCATCATGCTGTTTCTAGGCGGGTTCCTGCTGTCGTCCGCGATGGAGCGCAGCGGTGTCCATCGGCGGTTGGCGCTGGGGATGTTGCGGCTGGTGGGGGGCGGCAGCGGCCGAAGGGTCGTGTGGGGATTCATGCTGGCGACGGCGGTCCTGAGCATGTGGCTCTCGAACACCGCGACGGTGCTGATGATCCTGCCGATCGCCGCGGCGGTGGTGGAAAAGATCGAGGACCGCGACCTGGCGGCCTCGCTGATGTTGGGCGTGACCTACGCCGCGAGCATCGGCGGGCTGGCCACCCCCGTGGGGACGCCGCCCAACCTCATCTTCATGGGCGTGTACCGCCGGATGACGGGGACGGAATGGAGCTTCATCGATTGGATGAAGATCGGCGTGCCGGTGGCGGGTGTCTTTCTGCCGCTGGCGTGGCTGTGGTTGACGCGCCGGGCCAAGCCCCTGGGGTGGGTGGGGATCGAGCCGCAGGGGCCGTGGCGTCCGGCCGAACGGCGCACGCTGATTGTTTTCGGGTTGACGGCCTTGGCGTGGGTGACGCGGACCACGCCCGCCGGAGGGTGGAGCGCGTGGCTGAATATGCCCGGGGCCGGGGACAGCACGGTGGCGCTCGTGGCCGCGGCGACCCTGTTTTTGATCCCCGATGGCACCGGTTCTCGCTTGGTCGACTGGAAGACCGCTCAAAACATCCCCTGGGGCTTGTTGCTGCTGTTTGGGGGCGGGATCGCGATCGCTGTGGCGTTCGATCGGTCGGGGCTGAGCACGGCGATCGGTGAGGCGCTGGGAGGGCTGACGGCCTGGCCGGCGGCGTTGATGGTTTTGACGATCTGCCTGGTGACGACGTTCATGACCGAGGTGACCTCGAATACAGCGGTGGCGACGCTGCTGATGCCCGTCCTCGGGGCCGCTGCCCTGGCTGCGAAGATCGATCCGGCTGTGCTGATGATCCCCGGGGCGATCAGCTCCAGCTGCTCCTTCATGCTGCCGGTGGCCACCCCGCCGAACGCGATCGTGATGGCCACCGGCCACGTCACGATCCGCCGGATGGCGCGGGAGGGCTTGGTGCTGAACTTCCTGGGCGTCGTGGTGGTCACCGTTGCCAGCCTGCTGCTGATCAAACGGTAGGGCGTCTTCCGCTTGCGGGGGGCTCGCTCTGCGGATGAGACAGGCTGGGTGAAGCATGGGGGAGGTCCGATAACCGCACAACGCGGCACGGAAACGCCCCGAAACGGGGTTCGAAAGCAGAGGATTTGAGCCGTCGGGGCGATTCTGTCACAATATCCGGTTTGGACCGAGACTCAGGAAGGAGTTTTCATGGCGATAAGGATCAAAGCGCGTAGTGGGGAATCGGCCGAACAAATGCTTCGGCGTTTCAAGAAGTTGTGCGAGAAGGAAGGCTTGACGAAGGACATCAAGCGTCGGGCATATTACGAAAAGCCCAGCGAGCGGAAGCAGCGTGCCCTACGGAAGTCGGTCAAACGCGCCCAGCAGCTGGTGATGGGCTTTAAGAGCCCCCGGAACCCCCGCAGTCCCCGGAACTCCCGGAAAGGCCCCCGGAATCCCCGGCAAGCTAAGCCGCGGTAGATCGGATCGCGGGCTCGGGTGGGTCCATAGGCCGCTGCTCGGATGGACGTCCAGCTTGCCATATCGAATGCGGCGTCGGTGGAGAGAAGGTTCGGTATCGGGTTTTTTGGCGTGGGAACCCCCAAGGCTCCGAGCGAGGTTCAAGGCGTCGTTCGCCAAATTGGGCCCGGACCGTTTGGGCCGGGGGCGCGTTGTCGTTTAAGGGCAGGGTCGGGTTTCTCGATGAATCGGGCGGGCCGGCTGTGGCTTAGGAGTGCTTTGCGATGAAACATGCCGCGGGCAGGAGTGTCGCGACGTGGGGTCTGGTGGCAGGGCTGACGTCTGAGGCGTTTGCCGGGCCGGTGGGTAACTTGCCGATGGCGTATTACCTGGCGCCGGCGGGTGCGCTGGTGGGGCTGCTGTTTGCGCTGATTTTTTACAAGACGATCATGGCGTCGCCGGAGGGCGAGCCGGAGATGGTCCGGATCGCGCAGGCGGTGCGTCAGGGGGCGTACGCGTACCTGGGGGCCCAGCGGAAGATCGTGGCCCGGGTGTTCTTCGGGTTGGTGGTGGTGCTGCTGATCATCGGGTTCGGCCTGGAGCTGCAGCCGAAGCTGGCGCCGCTGGGGGTGGCGATCGCGGGGTTTTTGTCCGGCTTGTGCGGGTATTTGGGGATGAAGACGGCGACGAACGCGTCGGCGCGGACGACGGCGGCGGCGAAGAAGTCGCTGAACGATGGGTTGCGGGTGGCGTTCCGAGCCGGCGCGGTGATGGGCCTGTGCGTGACGGGGTTTGCGCTGCTGGACGTGAGCGTGTGGCTGTACCTGCTGACGCAGGTGTTCGACGTGGGGGACCTGACAGCGATCACGACGGCGACGCTGAGCTTCGCGATGGGGGCGTCGCTGCAGGCGCTGTTCGCGCGGGTGGGCGGGGGGATCTACACCAAGGCGGCGGACGTCGGCGCGGATCTGGTGGGCAAGGTGGAGGCGGGGATCCCGGAGGACGACGCGCGGAACCCGGCGACGATCGCGGACAACGTGGGGGATAACGTCGGCGACGTGGCGGGGATGGGGGCGGACCTGTACGAGTCGTACTACGGGTCGATCATGGCGGCGATGGCGCTGGCGGCGGCGGTGGCGGTGCGGCTGGGGCTGGACGCCGCGGCGGCGACCAAGCTGGTGGTGGTGGCGCCGGCGCTGGCGGGGATCGGGATCATCGCCTCGGTGCTGTCGATCTTCGTCGTGCGGACGCGGGAGGGCGCCGGGATGAGCCAGCTGCTCAAGAGCCTGCACGGGGGGGTGTGGGCGAGCTCGGCCCTGATCGTGGGCGGGTCGTTCGTGCTGCTGAAGGTGTTGTTGGATGGGGTGCCTGTGGTGTCGCCGGTGGGGGTGTGGCTGGCGATCAGCTCGGGGCTGATGGCGGGGCTGGTGATCGCGTGGGGGACGGAGTATTACACGAGTTACGACCACCCCCCGACGAAGCGGATCAGCGATCAGGCGGAGACGGGGCCGGCGACGGTGATCATCTCCGGGATCGCTGAGGGGATGATGTCGACGTGGATCCCGCTGCTGACGATCGTGGCGGCGATCATGGTGGCGTTCATCGCCGCCGGCGGGCGGGAGGTGTTCCTGCTGGGGGTGTTCGGCGTGGGGGTGGCAGCGGTGGGGATGCTGTCGACGCTGGGGATCACGCTGGCGACCGATGCGTACGGCCCGATCGCGGACAACGCGGGGGGCAACGCGGAGATGACGCACCAGCCACCGTTTGTGCGCGAACGGACGGACATGCTCGACAGCCTGGGGAACACCACCGCGGCGACGGGCAAGGGGTTCGCGATCGGGTCGGCGGCCTTGACGGCCCTGGCGCTGCTGGCGGCGTACGTGACGACGGTGCAGGCGAACCTGACGACCCAGGCGCGGGCCCACGCGGAAAGCACAGGGCTGCATCTGGCACCCGAGGCGGCCGTGTGGCAGGCGGATGGGTCGTTCGTGGTGCGGCTGCCGAACAGCGACCAGTGCGACGCGGGGCTGCTCCTGGCGACGCGGGATCGGGCGGGGGTCGAGGCGGCCGTCGCGGCGCGGTCGGGGGCGTTCACGTGGCGGTTCGACCCGGCTGGGGGCGTGTTCCGCTGCGAGGCGGAGAACGAGGGCCGGGTGCACGAGTTCGACCTCGTGCCAGCGTCCACGGCGTCGCTGTCGCAGGTATTGGAATACTTCGACGTGACGCTGATGAACCCGCACGTGCTGTGTGGGCTGTTTATCGGGGTGATGTTGGTGTTCGTGTTCTGCGCGATGGCGATGAACGCGGTGGGCCGCGCCGCCTACGCGATGATGCGGGAGTGCCGGCGACAATTCGGGCTGATGCGGGAGG
>JAJUHR010000258.1 GCA_029267795.1 Planctomycetota bacterium | reverse complement strand
CGGGGTTATTTGGATTTCTACTGGCGGTGGCTGTCCGGCCTGTCCCGGCAGCACAAGCACCCCAACCAGGTGCGGGGGCTGCTACGCCGCTGGAGCTTACAGATCGCGTTGAACGTCGCGCTGATCACGGTCTTTTTTATCTCGGCATCGGCTCTGTCGTCCTGGTTCAACCGGGGCCCGACCTTGATCCCCCGATGGGCGGGCGGCAAAGAAGCCTTGCTATTGTTTGCAGCCCTGCTCTCGTCTCTGCCCTTGTTGCTCGCCACCCTACGAAAATTACGGGCCTCAGCGATGCTCTTGGCCGAGGCCTCCATCCACGGCCCCAATAAACAGCACGTCGCCACCCTCCGGTCCTTGGCCACCAAGACCATCGTCGGCATCGGGGCGGCGCTGCTGACGCTCTACCTTTTGTTGATCGGCTCCGTCATTCTGCCATCCTGGCCGGTGATCATCATCCTCTTTCTTCTGAGCGCAGCCATCATCGTCTGGCGCTGGCAATCCCTTAACAAGCTTTACGCTTCAGCCCAGGTAGCCATCCGCGACACGCTGGCGGAGCACCACGCCCCCGTCCCGATCGAGGTCGTCACGCCGGCTCTGCTGCGCCACACCGTGATGGAAGTCGTTTCGCTACTGGAAAGCTCACCGGCGGTGGGGCGGCTCATCCGGCAACTGGAGCTTCGGACACGCACGGGGGCCAGCGTCGTAATGATCGAACGTCAGGACCAAAGAATCATCAACCCCTCCCCAGACGAAGAACTCCGAGCGGGCGACGCAGTGCTGGTGATCGGCGGGCGTGACCAGGTAGGTCAGGCCAGAAGGATTCTTACCCAGCCCGAAAGCCCCTGAATTCTCGCTCACCAGAGAATACGCTCCACTCTTTGCGCACTTTTTTGCACTTGAATCCCCGTCTTCTGATTCTGGTGCCGGGCAGGAAGGATGTAGCAAAGCCAGAACCGGAAGCGGTATGACCCTTACAACCGGCCTCGGGCATTGTGCGGTTGACCGCTGCGGAGGGGTTACAGACAGGCATCTCTGCCGTAACACACGCTGAAAACATGGCTTACCTCGTGGCCCGAGAGCGGCCCACGAATCTCAATCGAAGAGGCGAAGGGATATAGCACATCGTGCCGGCGGATCGGCCGATAGGGTCGGGGGAACAGCCGTTGAAAGAACGACGGGCGCAGGGATGGGCGCGGATCTTCCGGTCAAGCTGCGCAGACCTCTCTTCGCCTGTTTCGCCAAGCTATGGGAAACAGCCTGACGATCTTGAAAACGCAGGAGCGGCCGGGGGCTTGATCGGGCTGCTTGGACGCTCCACTTGGCGGCGATGAACAGTTGACCATGTCAATCATGTCATCCATGAACGTTGAAGCCGCGACTACTTTGGGCGAACCGAACCAACTGGTTGTCTTCGTTCTGGGCGATCGGCGTTACGCCATGCACCTGTCCGCGGTCGAGCGGGTGGTTCGCATGGTGGACATCACACCCCTACCGGAGGCACCGAGCATCGTGCTGGGCGTGGTCAACGTGCGGGGGCAAGTGATCCCGGTCGTCAACGTGCGTAGGCGGTTTCGCCTGCCGGAGCGGGAGATCGCCCTGACCGACCAGCTTGTCGTAGCACGTACGGCACGGCGGCTCGTCGCGCTGGTGGCGGATGCGGTGACCGATGTGATCGCATGCCCCGAGCGGGACCTGATTGCAGCGGCCCACATCCTTCCCGAGGTGGGGTACGTGCAAGGCGTGGTGAAACTCAAGGACGGGTTAGTCCTCATCCACGACTTGGACCGATTCTTGTCCCTGGAAGAAGAGAGGGTCCTCGACCAGGCGATGTCAACCCTCTGAGGCGGGATATGCAGCACAGCCTTGACGATCACCAATTAATCGGGCTCAGCGAGTTTCTCGCTGTGCGGACAGGCCTGCACTTTCCCAGAGAACGCTGGGAGGATCTGAGGCGGGGGATCGCTTCCGCCGCACGCCAGCTCGACCAGCCGGATGCGGAATCGTGTGTCCGCTGGCTCCTATCCGCCCCTGTGACGCGAAACATGATCGAGGTCCTCGCCAACCACCTGACCGTGGGGGAGACCTATTTTTTTCGCGAGAGACGGAGTTTCGAAGTCCTCGAGGAGCACGTCCTTCCAGAGCTGCTGTCCCGCCGGCAGGCGCAGAGGCGCCTTCGGGTCTGGAGTGCGGGCTGCTGCACGGGCGAGGAACCCTACTCCGTGGCCATGCTGCTGGACAGGCTCATCCCCGATCCACGGCGATGGGACGTCACCATCCTGGCCACGGACATCAACCCGCGGTTCCTTAGGCAGGCCGCCCAGGGCGTATACAACGAATGGTCGTTTCGCGATACGCCGGCCTGGATCCGGGAGCGGTATTTCCAAAAGAGGAGGGATGGTCGTTACGAGATCCATCCGCGCATCCGAGGGATGGTGACGTTTTCCTACCTCAATCTCGCCGCCGACGTTTATCCGTCGTTCTTGAACGGCACGGATGCGGTGGATGTGATTTTCTGCCGCAATGTGTTGATGTACTTCGCTGCGGAGCGGGTGAAGGAGGTGGTCCAGAATCTTTACCGCTCGCTCATCGACGGCGGGTGGCTGATCGTCGGTCCTGCGGAAACCTCGAGCACCGTGTTTGCCACGTTTACGGGGGTCGAGTTCCCCGGGGTCGTGCTGTACCGAAAAGTCGTCGGCGCCGAGTACCGGGCCGCCGCGGTCGGGCACCCGGCCCCGACGTTTATCGGAGAAGCCGAGGCCTTGACCCCGCCGGCGCCGGTTTCGCCGCCGATGCCTGTTGTTGCGGATGCGACGCTGACCGCTGGGCCGAACGAATCGCTGCTGGAACCGGATGGCCCAGTGGCGGAGCCCATGGGGGCGCTGCCGCCCAAGCCGGATGCCCGCGAGGAACCATCCCTGATGGCTCGGGTCTGCGCTAACCGGGGCAGCCTCGACGAGGCGATCGTATGGTGCGAAAAGGCGATCGCCGCCGACAAGTTAAACCCGGCGCACCATTATCTGCTCGCCTCCATCCAGCAGGAGCTGGAGCAAAACGACGTCGCCACGCAGTCGCTGCGGCAGGCGCTTTATCTCGATCCGGATTTCGTGCTGGCCCACTTCGCCCTGGGCAACCTCCATCGATCGCAGGGGCGACGCCGGGAGGCGGAGCGGCATTTTAGAAACGCCCTGTCGCTGCTGCGGACGCGCCCGCATGACGAGGTCCTCCCGGAGTCGGAAGGGCTGACCGCCGGCCGGCTCGGGGAAATCATCGCATCCCTGCAGTCGGATGCATCGTGCGGGGCGGCTACGAGCGCATCGGGAGCGTAAGGAGCAGTCTGCATGATGAGCGCCGGGGGACACAGATCGGGCAAGGAGGAGCGATCGGCCATCGATTGGCACGAAGTCTATCGGCGTCTGGACGCGACCCGGGCCGGCATCGATCGAGCCTGGACCCCGGACGCAGAAGAGACGAAACGGATTCTCAAGGCCAGAGCGTTGACCCTGGCGCGGGACCCGGGGGAGGTGCATGGTGTCGACGGGGGCCTGGAAGTGGTCGAATTCCGCCTCTCCTATGAGCAATACGCCTTCGAATCCCGGTACGTCCGAGAGGTCTACGTCCTGGAGAGCTTCACCCCCCTGCCAT
>JAJUHR010000372.1 GCA_029267795.1 Planctomycetota bacterium | reverse complement strand
GTGAAGGATCCGGCGGGTGTGTGCCGAGAGGCGCTGCGGTTTTTGGGCGTAGACCCCGGTGTGGACGTGGTGGCGGACCGGGCGGTGGCGAAGAATGCGATCAAGAAGCATCAGGAGCATTTTGTGCGGGGGCAGACGACCGGGGGGTTGAAGAGGCTGCCCGGGGCGCAGCGGCTGGGGTCGGTGTTGCCGCGGAGTTTCAAGGACGCGGTGTACGAAGCGATCCGGCGGACGCCATACGGCAAGCGGGTGGAGCGGCGGAGCGCGATCCTGCCGATGAAGCCCGAGACGCGGTCGCGGCTGATCGAGTATTTCCGCGGGCCGAACCGCGAGCTGGGCGAGTTTCTGGGGCGGGACCTGTCTCATTGGGACACGTAAGGGAGGTCGCGTGGATATGGGCAGGAGGCAGTGGTTTTGCGCGTATTGATGACGACACCGACGATCGGCACGAAGAACGTCCGTTTCCTGCGACGCCTGCTGGAGGAGTACCGGTCGATGTCGTTCCCGGTGGACGTGGTGGTGTACAGCGATGTGCCGCAGGACCTGGGGGGCGACGTGGAGGTGAAGGTCGGCCTGCCGGCGGACGGGGCGCACTATCTGCCGTTCGAGCACCGCAAGCTGTTTGCGGAGCGTGCGGATGACTACGACGTGTTCATTTACACGGAGGACGACACGTTCGTGATGCAGCGGCAGATCGAGGCGTTTTGGAAGGTGGCGCCGCTGCTTGGGCCGGACGAGGTGCCGGGGTTTCTGCGGTACGAGGTAGACCCACAGGGGCACAAGTTCATCACGACGATCCACGGTTTTTTTTCGTGGAAGATGGATTCGGTCAAGACGGTCGACGGGCACGTGTTCGCGGAGTTTGAGAACAAGCATTCGGCGTTGTTCATGTTGACGCGGGAGCACCTGCGGACGGCGATCGGATCGGGGAAGTATCTGACGCGGCCGCCGCTGTCGAGGTATTACGGGGAGATCGAGTCGGTGACGTCGGACCTGTACGAGCGGTGCGGGTTGCGGAAGTTGGTGTGCCTGTCGAGCGTGGACGACTTCATGGTGCACCACCTGCCGAACAAGTACATCGGGAGGCTGGGCCTGCCGCGCGAGGCTTTGGATGCGCAGGTCCGGGCTTTGGTGGAGATTCGGGACGGGAAGCGGCCGAAGCAGAAGCTGTTCCGGACGCGGACGAATCTGCCGTTCGATTATTGGGACAAGCGGTACTACGGGCGGTGCCCGTTCGACTTGGTGGGGGTGCTGGGCGGCGGGTCGAGGCGGGTGCTTTCGGTCGGGTGCGGGTCGGGGGAGGCGGAGGCGCCGCTGGTGGCTGCGGGTCACCGGGTGACGGGCATTCCGTTGGACTCGGTGATCGCGGTGACGGCGGAGGAGAAGGGTGTTCGGACGGTCGGTGCTGACTTCGGAGCGGCGTTCGCGGATCTGGATGGGGCGCAGTTCGACGACGTGCTGTTCCTGGATGTGCTGGAGTTTTTGCCCGAGCCGGTGCAGATGCTGCGGCGTGTCACGGGGTTGTTGGGGCCGTCGGGTCGGGTCGTGATCGTAGTGCCGAACTTTCGGGCCCGCGACTGGTGGAAGCACAAGGTGCAGCGGTTGGGGGATTTCCAGAGGCCGAGCGTGACGGGCCGGTTCGAGGACGATGGGTTGCATCTGACGACGCGGCAGATGGTGCGGCGGTGGGTGCGAGAAGCGGGCTTGAAGGTGAAGAGGGTGGCGTATCAGGTGCCTCGCAAGAGGAAGCGGCTTCATTGGTCCACCGCGGGCGTGTTGCGTGAGTTGCTGGCTGAACGGTTGTTGATCGTGGCGGCACGGGCGTAGGGGCGCGGTGGTTTTTGGAGGTTTCGCCCCTCACCCGACCTCTCCCCAAAGCCCCAAAGGGGAGAGGGGGAGACCGCGGGTTGGCAGCCGCGGCTATTGGGTGTGGCTGTTCGATCAATGGAAGGAATTGAGGACGCGGCAGGGGAGTGGCGTCAGGGGGTTAAGCGGTTGACGGCGAATCTGATGGAAACACAGCTGCAGACAAGTCGGCCGAGGTCTGCGGGGGCATCGGCGAGTGAGGGGCCGACCGTGCTGATTCTCGGGGGCAACCCGGATGCTCCGAATCTGGGGGTGGCGGCGTTGGGGATCGCGGCGGTTAAGGGGACGCTGCTGGCCTGCCCGGGGGCGAAGATCGTGGTGCAGGCGGTGTCGACGCGGCCCACGGTCGAGGTGCCTGTGGCGGGGCGTGTGTTGGCGGCGGAGGGGTCGAATATTCACTACGCCCGGTCGTGGAAGGACCGGAACGGTTCGCGGCGGCTGGAGGTTTTGACGGGGTTGAGCCGGTGGCTTCC
>JAJUHR010000244.1 GCA_029267795.1 Planctomycetota bacterium | reverse complement strand
GGAGAATCTCGAGGCGCGTCACGAAGCGGGCAAGGCGATCCTGGACACCGCGGGCAAGTACGCGCCGGCGCTGGGGATGATCGGGACCCTGGTGGGGCTGGTGATCATGCTGCAGAACATGGACGATCCGAAGAAGATCGGGCCGGGCATGGCGGTGGCGATCCTGACGACGCTGTATGGAGCGCTGATCGCCAATGCGTTCTGTGGTCCGTTGGCGGACCGACTGGCGCGTCGGTCCGCGGAGGAGGTCCTATATAAGACCGTGATCATCAAGGGGGTTATGGCGATCCAGAGCGGGGATAACCCCCGGACGGTGGAGCAGAAGCTGCGGACGTTCCTGCCGCCGGCGTCCCGTGTGGCCGCCGAAGGCAAGGCCGCGTGAGGCTGGCCAGGGTGCGATGGCCAGAGGGGGGCTTAGCTAAGGCTTACAGGGTCAAGGGGGGCTGGTCAGCGCGGCAGCGAGGCGTAAGGTTGGGCCGGCATGGGGAAAAAATGCAAATGTCCACCCGCCGGCGCCCCGGAGTGGGTGCTGACCTACGGCGACATGATGTCGCTGTTGCTGACGTTCTTTATCCTGCTGGCGGCCTTGAGCGAAATCCGCAAGCCCGAGCAGCTCAAGTCGATTGCCGACGAGATCCGCAAGGCCTTTGGGATGTCCAAAGGCGGGGGGGATTCCTATCAAGTGAGTCTGTTTTCGGTGCTGCAGACCCTGGAACAGCAGACCGAACAAAGGCACGAGCTGGCGAACGCGGACGACCCGGGGATCGAGGGTCGAGACCTGGAGGTGACACGGATCCGGGAGGGGATGCTGTTCACCCAAGGCGGGCTGATCACGTTCGAGCCCGGGTCTGCCGATTTAAGTGATACGGCCAAGCGCAATCTGAAAGTTATCGCGGACCTGGTCCGCGGGTACACGAACAAGATCGAAGTCAGGGGCCACGCTGCGACGATGGAGTTGGGGCCGGGCTCGAGGTTTGTGGACCTCTGGACGCTGAGTTTTACCCGCGCCAAGGCGGTGATGGACTACCTGACCAGCACGGAGTTGGGGGTCCGGCCGGAGCGGGTTCGGTTGGTGGCTAATGCGGATTATGAGCCGCTGGCCAGCCGGGTCTATACCCCGGCGACGCAAGAGCCGAACCGCCGTGTGGAGATCCTGGTGATGGAGGCCCTGGTGGAAGACTTCAACCAGTCGCAGAAAGACGGCCCGAAGTGACCCGCGAGTCGGGATTCGCTGAGTCGGTCGTGATCTATGCCCGAGAAAGAGAAAGAGAAAGGGAAGGCGACGAAAGCGGCTCCGCCGCCCACGGAGGAGAGCAAGGCCCCGTCGAGGCGCAAGCTGCCGATCAAGGCCGCCTTGATTCTTGGGGCGGTGATGGTTATTGAGTTTCTTATCCTCGGGTCGGTATTCGTTTTGATGGGCGGGCCGGCGGACGTGAAGGCCGACCCTGCCGAAGCCGACCTGGAGGTGACGGCGGAGCAGCCGGTCGAAGAGTTCGTGGTCGCGGACAAGTATCCGAACACGAAGCGTGGCCGGACGTACCTGTACGACACGGAGATTTACGTCGTCGTCAAGAGGAAGTCGCAGGACAAGGTTAAGGAGCTGATCAAAAGCATGACCGCTCAGATCAGCGAGGACATCCGCACGGTGATCGGTCGGGCTGAGCCGAATCAGTTGCTGGAGCCGACCCTGGCGACGATCAAGCGGCAGATCAAAGCGGTGCTGGACGAACGTTTGGGCATGGACGAAGATGGCAGGCCGCGCGTGCAGGAAGTCGTGATCACCAAGTTCACGCAGTTCCGCGCGGAGTGATGGGACGGACCCCCGGGCGCGACCGGTCGGGCTTAGCGTGTGCAAGCCCCGGCCTGGTGGCGAGAGAAGCGCCTTCCCTTGGCGTGGTGTGGGTCCGCCCCCGGGATCGACGGAAGTCGGGGCGGCGTGAGCCGCCGGCTTGGGGGCCACGACATGGCCGACACACCCACCTCAACGAGCAGTATGACCGGTACGACGCCGGCGAATGGGGCCGATCCGCCCGCGGATTTAAGCGGGTTGGAGTTGCTTGGCGACGTGGACCTGCACGTCAAGGTCGAGCTGGGCCGGACGCGGATGCTGGTCGAGGACGTGCTGCGCTTGAGTGAGGGCGCGGTGGTGGAGCTGGACAAACTCGCGGGCGACCCGGTTGACGTGTACGTCAACAATCGGCTGGTGGCCCGGGGAGAGGTGTTGGTGCTTAACGACAACTTCTGCATCCGGATCAGCGAGATCGTCGCCAACCTGGACAAACAGGCCGAAGCGGTGGCGCAGGGTGCGGGTGCTGACGGAGGGAACGAATTGGTGTAAGATATATCTCGGATACAGGACGTGTCCGAGCAAGAGCGTGGCGGGTTGTGGATGGCGCCGCGTTCAACTGGCCAGGGAAGGCCCATGTTCGTTCGATCGCCGTTCGTGCGAGGCGTGGGGTGCGTGGCGTGGTGGCTCGCCGCCGCCGCGTTTGCGCAGCAGCTCCCTTCGGCCACCAACGAATCTTCGAAGAATGCATCTGAAGCCTCATCCGTCGCGCCGTCTTGCGAGGCGGTGAGTGATTCGCCGGGATCCGCAGAGGACGGCGGAGCGCTGCACCGTTTAGCGGAGCGGCTAGGCGGTGTGACTGAGGCTGAGGTGCCGCCGGCGCGCGGGGTGCCTGTGGTGGAGCAAAACGACACCACGGCAAATTCCGGGGGTCCCGGGGCATCGCTGTGCTCTGCCCCAGCCACCCACGCCGAGGAACGCTCCACCCAAATACAAAGTGCCAGCGGCGGTGTGCCTGGGGTCGTTGAAATACCGCCCGCGCTCCCGCAGGAGCTGCTTCGCCCCGACAGACCCACCCGATCTGAGCCGAGGGCCGTGGAATCGGTGTCGCCCGCACCGCTGGCGGCGGAAACCCCTCCCGAGGCCGAGCGTTCCGGGGCCGGATACTCCGTATCAGCAGCTGGAGCCGTCGAGCCGGGGATTGAGGACCGGCCATTGGGTCCTGCACCGCGAGCCACGGAGGGGGGTGAAGTCGCCGCTGCCGCCGGAGGTGAATCCGGCTCGTCGGGGTGGATCGTCAAGACCCTCGGGGCGCTGGCGGTGGTGATCGGGCTGATCTTCGTGGTGCGTTCGTTGCTCGGACGCGTAGCTGGGTCGGTGACGAGCTCGGCGTTCAGCCCGGCGGTGGAGGTGCTTAGCCGGGTGACGGTGGCACCGCGCAACCACATCTTGCTGGTTCGGCTAGGGAAGCGCGTGCTGGTGCTGGGGGACTCATCGGCTGGGCTGCGGAGGCTGGCGGACATCACGGAGCCGGATGAGGTGGCGGGGGTGCTGGCGGCCGTCGGCGTGGGCAAGGCGAACAGCATCAGCCGGGGATTTGGTCAATTGCTGGAGCGGTTCAATCGGGACTACCGCCCCGAGGAGGATTGGGCGGAGGAAGGGGTCGATGGCTACGAACACGCTGTGGACCGGGCTCGCGACCAGGTGGGGAGCCTACTGAGTCGCGTGCGGGCCTTGTCCGGGCGGGGAGGTGGGCGATGACCGGCGCGCTGGGGCGATGGTCGGCTGCCGTGGCCAGGGCGACCGCGTTGGTTTGTGCCGCGGTGGCTTGGGGGCCGGTGGGTTTCGCTCAAACGGTGCCGCAGCGTCCCGCGGCCGAGGGCGTCGAAGCCCGGCGGGTCGATCCGCCGGTGGGCGGCGGGGCGATGAACCCGATCGCGATTTTGCAGAACGCCAGCGAGGCGATATCGGGCGGGCAGGC